>NZ_JRVI01000298.1:10000-50128 GCF_000783375.1 Sphingomonas sp. Ant20 | reverse complement strand
CACGGGCAGCGCCGGTGCGGCCTGCGGATCGGCGGCCGGGGCCTGAACGGCGCCCAGCGACGCTGCCAGGAGGAGCAGCGCGATCATCGTCCGGTCGACCCGAATCCTCCATGCCCGCGCATCGTGTCGTCGAGCGTCTCGACCTCGCCGAGGCTCGCGCGCACCACCGCCGCAGGAACGAGCTGCGCGATCCGGTCGCCGCGGGCGATGTCGAAGGGGGCATCGCCGAGATTGGCGAGGATCACCTTCACCTCGCCGCGATAGTCCGAATCGATCGTCCCGGGCGTGTTGAGGCAGGTGACGCCGTGCTTAAGCGCCAGCCCCGAACGCGGCCGCACCTGCACTTCGTACCCTTCGGGAATCGCGATCGCAAAGCCGGTCGCGACCGCCGCGCGGGCGCCCGGTGCAAGCGTCAGCGGCTCGGCCGCGACCACGTCCATGCCAGCGGCACCGGCGGTCGCATAGGCGGGCAGGGGGAGGCCATCGCCATGCGGCAATCTCTTGAGGTCTATACGGATCGTCATGCGGCGCGGTTTAGCGCATCGGCTGTGCGGGTTCCAGCGCATCGGCGACGCGCCGTGCCAGCTGCGCCGCGACTGCATCCTTGCCCTGCCGCGGCCAGCTCTCGACGCCGTCCTTCGTGACGATATGGACGCTGTTGCTGTCGCCGCCCATCACGTCGCCCGACACGTCGTTGGCGACGATCCAGTCGACGTCCTTGCGCGCGCGCTTGGCGGTCGCATGCTCGACGACGCGTTCGGTCTCGGCGGCGAAGCCGATCAGCAGCGCGGGGCGCTGCGGGCTGCGCGCGAGTGTCGCGAGGATGTCGGGGTTCTCGGACAGCGCGAGCGTCGGCGTCGCGTCACCCTTCTTGATCTTCTGCACCGCGGCGTCGACGTGCCAGTCGGCGACCGCCGCGACCATGATCGCGGCATCGACGGGCAGGGCGCGGTCCACCGCATCGGCCATCTCGCGCGCGGTCTCGACGTCGATGCGCGTCGTGCCCGCAGGGGTCGGCAGCGTCACCGGCCCCGCCACCAGCGTCACCCGTGCGCCAAGCGCCGCTAGCGCGCCCGCGATCGCGAAGCCCTGCCGCCCCGACGACCGGTTGGCGATATAGCGGACGGGATCGATCGGCTCGTGCGTCGGCCCTGCGGTGACGAGGATGTGCCGGCCCGCGAGACGCTGCGGCTCGGCCTCGAGCGCGGCATCGATCGCGTCGGCGATCCGGTCGGGTTCGGGCAGCCGCCCCGGTCCGAATTCACCGCACGCCATCGGCCCCTCGTCGGGCGCCATGACAGTAATGCCGTCCGCGCGCAGCTGCGCGACGTTGCGCATCGTCGCGGGGTGCAGCCACATCCGCACGTTCATCGCCGGCGCGGCGAGCACCGGCTTGTCGGTCGCGAGCAGCAATGTCGTCGCAAGGTCGTTGGCGAGCCCGCCCGCCATCCGCGCGATCAGGTCCGCGGTCGCGGGCGCGACGACAATCAGGTCGGCCTGTCGGCTGAGCTGGATATGCCCCATCTCCGCCTCGTCCTTCAGGTCCCACAGGGTGGTGTAGACCTTGTCCTCGCTGAGTGCGGCGAGCGTCATCGGCGTGACGAAATGCTGCCCCGCCTCGGTCAGCACGCAGCGCACCGCATGGCCCCGCTTGCGCAGGAGGCGGACGAGTTCGCTCGCCTTGTAGGCGGCGATGCCGCCCCCCGACGATCAGGAGAATACGCTTCATGCGGCGAGTCCTAGCGGATCACGCGCGTCACCGTAATCCGTCGTGTATCGCGCGCCGCGACGATCATGTCGCGCAGGCCATCGACCGCGAAGACGATCCCGACCAGCAGGACGGGGGTGGTGATCAGCGCCCAGGGGAAGTCGTCGCTGCGCACGCCCAGCGCAATCACCGCCGCATAGCCCAGCAGCGTCGCGAGCGCGCGGACGGCGGCAGGATCGCGCCACGCCAGCCACCCGAACAGCGCGGTCGCGATCAGGACCGCCGCCAGCCAGTCCGGCAGCAGCGCGAGGCCCGACGACAGCGTCACGAGCTGCACATAGAAGCCGAACCCCTCCAGACCGCTCAGCCCCTGCGCACTCCGGTCGAGCGGACCGGTCACCAGCGTCACCGCATGCGCATGCGCGGCGAGCGCGACGAAGAAGATGAGGGTCGCGCCGACCCATGCGGCGGCCTCGCGGCGCTCGCCCTCGATCCACGCGATCACCGCCATGATCACGACATAGATCAGCGCGGTCTCGCGGATCAGCATCGCCGACAGGCCGAGCGCGACCGCGGGGATCCACTCACCGGGGCGCCGCAAGGCGAGCGAGAGCGCAATCAGAGCCCCCGCCCAGACTTCGGGGAAGACGACCAGCGGCGGCTCGAGATGCACGTAGAGCCCCGTCAGGATCAGCAGCCCCGCGATCCCCACGGGGATCGGCCCGGTCATCGCAGGGCGTAACCGGACGATCCATGCGCCCATCACGCCAATGCAGAGGAGCGGCAACAGCGCGGTGACGATCAGCGGCGGCACCGCGGCCTGCACCACCGCCAGCGTCGGCAGCCGGACCGTCGTATAGGGCTTGAGCGGGGCGTGCGCGACGCGGTGCGCCTCTGCCGCCGCGACATAATAGGGCGTGCCGCTGCGCACGTTTGCGACGACGCTTTGATAGAGCAGCAGCTCGGTTTGGCCCAGCGGTGCGGACGCATGCGCGCCTCGCTCGGGCGCGGTCCGGGCGCGGCTGGTCGCGGTCGAGGCATGCGAGCAGCAGCATCGCGAACAGCGCGAGCCCCAGCCGCGCCTGCGACCGGGACATGCCGGCAAACCGGCTCGGGCCGACCAGCCACAGGGGGCGCCCCGCCGCGTCCTCATCCGACGTGCAGGCTCAACCGAAGACCAGCGTGGCGGCAACCCCGGCCATCGCCGCGATCACCGCGACGAGGCCATAGCGCCAGCCGCCGCCGATCCGGATGACCTCGATCTCGCGCAGCGGCATCGTTGGCGGTGCGCCGCCGGGTGCCGGGTAATGCGCCTCGATCCGGCGGACCAGTTCGGGCAGCCGGGTCAGCGTACGCACGTCCTCGATGATCCGGTCGCGATCGCCGCCTCGGGGCCGAGTTCGCCGCGGATCCAGTCGCGCACGAACGGCTCCGCGCTCTCCCACAGGTTGATGTCGGGATCGAGGCTGGTCGCCACGCCCTCGACCATCACCATCGTCTTCTGCAGCAGCAGCAGGTGCGGCTGCGTCACCATGTCGAAATCGCGCGTGATCGAGAACAGGCTGTCGAGCATCATGCCGATCGACATGTCCTTGACCGGCAACCCGCGCATTGGCTCGCCGACCGCGCGCAAGGCGGTCGCGAATTCGGCGACGTCGTGGTGCGCGGGGACATAGCCCGCCTCGAAATGGATTTCGGCGACGCGTTTATAGTTGCCGGTGATCAGCCCGTAGAGGATCTCGGCGAGCCAGACGCGGGCGCGCCGGTCGATCCGGCCCATGATGCCGAAATCGATCGCCGCGATCCGGTTGCCCGGCAGCGCGAACAGGTTTCCCTGGTGCATGTCGGCGTGGAAGAACCCGTCGGCGATCGCCTGCCGCAGGAACGCGCGGACCAAGGTCTGCGCGAGGCCGGGCAGGTCGTAGCCCGCCGCCACCAGCGCGGGACGATCCGACAGCTTGATGCCGTTGATCCACTCGATCGTCATGACCTTGGCGGTCGATCGTGCCCAGTCGATCGCGGGGATGACGAAATCGGGCTCGGCGGTCATGCCGTCCGCGAGCTCGGACGCCGAGGCGGCCTCGCGCCGGAAATTCAACTCGCGC
Source organism: Sphingomonas sp. Ant20 (assembly GCF_000783375.1). Lineage (NCBI taxonomy): Bacteria > Pseudomonadati > Pseudomonadota > Alphaproteobacteria > Sphingomonadales > Sphingomonadaceae > Sphingomonas > Sphingomonas sp. Ant20. Next base: position 46,315 of record NZ_JRVI01000298.1, on the reverse strand, counting down.
AGCGTCCAGCGCTTGAACGTCTCGATCGTCAGGCGCGGGCGCAGACGCATCGCCTCGGGGCTCAGCGCCTCGAGTTGCGCCGCCGCCCAGCTATAGGTGTCGATCGCCCGCGCGAAATCATCCTCGACGCCGGGGCGCAGCACCTTGACCGCGACCTGGCGGCCATCGGTGGTCGTCGCGCGGTGGACCTGCGCGATCGACGCGGCACCGACCGGGACCTGCTCGATCCGCGAGAACAGCGTTTCGAGCGGCTTGCCGAAGCTCGCCAGCATCGCCGCCTCGATCGTCTCGTAAGGGACCGGCGACAGCTGGTCCTGCAGCCGCAGCAGATCCTGCGCAGCATCCTCGCCGACCAGGTCTGGGCGGGTGGCGAGCGTCTGGCCGAGCTTGATCGCGGCGGGGCCGATCGCCTGGAATGCATCGGCATAGCGCGGCACCTTCGGCACGCGCGCACCGAACCGGGCGATCCGCGCGAGGCGACGCACGGCGGCCGGCGTATTGGGGTCCCGCTCGATCCCGCGCAGCGCGCCGTGCCGGGCGAGGATGCGACCCCATTTGAGGAGCCGCCAGACATGGGTGGTCGAGGCGGTCATCGGGCTTGTGCGTCGTGAGAAGGGGTTTGTTCACGCGAAGGCGCGGAGGCGCGAAGAGAAGAATTTGGTTCGCGCGGAGGCGCGGAGGCGCGGAGAGTGTGCACCCTGCCGCGACTGCGGCTTTTCATCATCGGCGAAGAGTTGATTATGCGCTGTCGCGCGAATGCGGCTCTGACTCTCCGCGTCTCCGCGTCTCCGCGTGAACCCCTCTTCGCGCCTTCGCGCCTTCGCGTGATCACTAAATCTTCCAACCCGAATGAATCGCAACCAGACCGCCCAGCAGCGGCTCGACCTTCGTCTGCACGAAACCAGCATCCGCGATCATGCCCTTGAACTTGGGCATGTCCGGGAACCGACGGATCGACTCGATCAGATAGCGATAGCTGTCGGCATCCTGCGCGAGCAGTTGCCCGAGCTTCGGCACCATCTTGTGCGAATAGGCGTCGTACACCTCGGCAAAGCCCGGCCAGACGGTGGTCGAGAATTCGAGGCAATAGAAGCGCCCGCCGCGCCGCAGCACGCGGTGGGCCTCGCGTAGCGCCTTGGGGATGTCGGTCACGTTCCGGATCCCGAACGCGATCGTGTACGCGTCGAAGAACCTGTCGGGGAAGGTCAGCGTCTCGGCATTCGCCTCGGTCCAGACCAGCCCGTCGAGCCCGCGCTTGTGCGCGCGTTCCATGCCGACCTCGAGCATCTGCGGATTGATGTCGGCGACCGTGATCGATGCGCCCGACGGCTCCATGCGGAACGCGATGTCGCCGGTGCCGCCCGCCATGTCGAGGATCTGCTCGCCTTCGCGCGGCTTCACGCGGCGGACGAAGCGGTCCTTCCACAGCCGGTGCATGCCGCCCGACATCGCGTCGTTCATCAGGTCATATTTGCTCGCGACGTTCGAAAACACGCCGCCGACGCGCGCGGTCTTCTCGGTGGCGGGAATGTCCTCATAACCGAACGAGACGGTATCGGCCTTCGGGGCGGTGTCGGGGATGAGAGCGGGGGCGGGCGCGATGTCATTCATGCCCCGTGCTCTAGCGGCGCCTTGTGGCGCGGGCAAACGCAACCTAGCTGGAAAACGTGCCAGAACTTCCCGAAGTCGAAACCACCGTGCGCGGGCTCGAACCCGTGCTCCTCGGCCAGCGCCTGGCCTCGGTCGAGCCGCGCCGTGCGGACCTGCGCAAGGCGATTCCCGTCGACCTGCGGCAGCGCATGACCGGCGCGACCGTCACGCGGCTGTCGCGGCGCGCCAAATACGGCCTCATCGACACCGATCGCGGCGATACGCTCGTCTTCCATCTCGCATGTCGGGACGCTGGCGGGTCGATCCCAGCGCGATCCTGCCGCACGACCATCTGCTCATCGGCACGGCGGCGGGGCGGACGGTCGCGCTCAACGACCCGCGACGCTTCGGCTTTCTCGATCTCTGGTCCAGCGAGGCGATCGCGCAGTATCCGCCGTTCCTCGCCATGGGCCCCGAGCCGCTCGGCCCCGATCTGACCGCGGCCTATCTCCTTTCGGCGCTCGAAGGGCGGGGGGGCGTCGATCAAGACGATGCTGCTCGACCAGCGGATCGTCGCAGGACTCGGCAACATCTATGTGTGCGAGGCGCTGCACATGGCGAAGATCGCGCCGAGCCGGGCGGCGGGGCGGATCGCGCTGCCGCGACTCGAACGGCTGGTCGAGGCGATCCGCGCGGTGCTGACCGCCGCGATCCTCGCGGGCGGATCGAGTCTGCGCGACTATGCGCGACCCGACGGCGAGCTTGGCTATTTCTCGAAACAATGGCGCGTCTATGGTCGCGAGGGCGAGCCCTGTTCGTGCGGCGCGCTGGTCCGCCGCAGGACGGAGGGCGGGCGTTCGACCTTCTGGTGTGCGCGTTGCCAAAAGGCATGACGGAACGCGGTTGACGATTCGGTGCGGAGTGGGTAGGAGCCGCGCTTCGAGAGGGCGTAGGAGCAATCCGGCGCCCCTTTTTATCATTCGAACATCCAGAGGGCTTCATGGCGAACACGCCGCAGGCGAAAAAGCGTATCCGTCGCAACGACCGTCGCGCGGAAGTGAACGGCAACCGCGTTGGCCGTATCCGTACCTTCATCAAGAAGGTCGAGGCCGCACTGGCTTCGGGCGACAAGGGCGCAGCGACCACCGCACTGGCCGCGGCACAGCCTGAGCTGCAGCGTGGCGTCGCCAAGGGCGTGCTGCACAAGAACACCGCGAGCCGCAAGTTCGCGCGTCTGACCAAGGCCGTGACCGGGCTCGCATAAGCGACCCGACATGGCCGGAGCGGATTGCCCGCCGGGATCTTCCCGGCGGGTTTTTTGCGTCTGCAAAGGGAACGGAAGGCGCGCGCGCGCAACCCACGGATTCCCCGCGATTCGAGTGATGCCGGATCATGCCGCACCGGCTCCGAAATCGTAAAAATTGGCCAAACACAGCCACTTATAAAAATATCGACGCATTTCCGGGGCTTGATCAAGTCAACCCGCTTTATTTCGAAAATGTGACGTGCTCGGGCCTTGCTAGACTCGCCGATCGCTTCATAACTGAGCGAACGGCGGCGGTGAATCACGGACGTGAATCACCACTGCGCAAGCAACAGGGCGAAGATGCCGGGCGACCCTATGGGTCGTCACGGGGGATCATTTTCTGTCGGGACTATATCACCAGCGCGGCTGTCGCGCGGGGTCGGAGAAGTGTGCGCGTGACGAATTGGCAAGGATCGACCGTGCACGCTTCGGAGGCCGAAAAGGCCTGGGATCGCGTGCGCTCGTCCCTGCGCGAGTCTGCCGGCGCGCGCCTGTTCGAGCAGTGGCTGAAGCCGATCGAGCTGATCCCGAGCGACGACGAGGAGTCGATCCGCCTCGCCTTGCCGTCCGCCTTCATGACGAACTGGGTCCGCAACCATTATGCGGACCGGCTCGCCCTCGAATTCCGGCAGATCCTGCCGCAGGTCCGCACCGTCCAGATCGAGACGCGCAGGCCTGGCCCGAAGCCCGTGCTGCTGGTGATGCCGACCCCCGCGGAGACCCTGGACCGCGACACCGCAGCCGCGGCCGTGGAACCCGCTCAGGTCCCGGTCAAATTCGGCGTCGACCCGTCGCTGAAGCCCGCCCCCGCCCCCGCGGCACGGCCCGTACCGGCCTACGACACCGTCATCCCCGAGCGCCCGCCGCTCGATCCGCGCTATACGTTCGACCGCTTCGTCGTCGATGCGTCGAACAAGGTCGCGTTCAACGCCGCCAAGGTGCTCGCCGAGCCCGGACCCGTCCGGTTCAGCCCGCTGTTCCTCCACAGCAACACGGGGCAGGGCAAGACGCATCTGATGCATGCGATCGGCCATGCGTTCCTCGCCGCCAACCCGCACGCGGTCGTGCTGTGCATGTCGGCCGAGCGATTCATGTATGATTTCGTCGCAGCGATGCGCGCACGCGACACGCATGCGTTCAAGCGCCGGCTGCGCGGTGCCGACCTGCTGCTGATCGACGATCTCCAGTTCATCGCCGGCAAGGACGCGACGCAGGAGGAATTCTTCCACACGATCAACGAGATCATGACCGCCGGCAAGCGGCTGGTGATCTCCGCCGATCGCTGCCCGCAGGCGCTCGAGGGTGTCGAATCGCGGATCATCAGCCGCATGGCGGTCGGGCTGGTCGCGGACATCAAGGCGCCCGACCTGCTGCTGCGCCGGACCATCCTCGACCGCAAGCTCGTCGACCTGCCCGACCTGCGCGTGCCGACCGACGTGCTCGATCTGATCGCGAGCCGGATCCACGCCAATATCCGCGAGCTCGAGGGCGCGCTCAACCGCGTCATCGCCTATGCGCAGCTGACCGGCGAGACGATCGACCTCGAGTTCGCGATCGCGACGCTCGGCGAAGTGCTGCGCGGCGCGCAGAAGCGCGTGACGATCGACGAGATCCAGAAGCTGGTGACGGCGCATTTCGAGCTGAAGCCGCTCGACATGATCTCGGCCCGCCGCGCGCGTGCGGTCGCGCGGCCGCGACAGATCGCGATGTATCTCGCCAAGCGGCTGACGACGCGGTCGCTGCCCGAGATCGGACGCAAGTTCGGCGGCCGCGATCACTCGACGGTCATCCACGCGGTCCGCAAGATCACCGAACTGCGCGACCAGGACCGCGACATCGACGCCGCGGTCCGTGTGCTGATGCGCGAACTGGAGGGCTGAGGCCCTCGCGCCCCTAATCCCGATGACGGGAAGAGGGGGGCAGCTTAGACCTGCAACCCCATCGCATCCTGCGTACGCTTCAGCACCGGCGCCGCCAGCGCGCGCGCCTTTTCCGCCCCGTCGCGCAGCACCGCGGTCACCGCGCTTCGATCGTCGAGCAGTCGCACCATCTCGTCACGAATCGGCCCAAGCTTGGCCACTGCGAGATCCGCGAGCGCCGGCTTGAACGCGCCGAACCCCTTGCCGCCATATTCGCCCAGAACGGTCGCGACGTCGCTGTCCGCCAGCGCGGCATAGATGGTCAGCAGGTTGCGCGCCTCCGCCCGGTCGCCCAGCTCGTCGACGGTCGCGGGCAGCAGGTCGGGATCGGTCTTCGCCTTGCGGAACTTGTCCGCGATCGTGTCGTCGCTGTCGATCAGCTTGACCACCGACTGTTCGGACGGGTTCGACTTGGACATCTTGGCCGACGCATCGCGCAACGACATGATCCGCGGCGCCGCCTTGCTGATCAGCGGCGCGGGGAGCGTGAACAGGTCGACGCCGTAATCGCCGTTGAACTTGGTCGCGATATCGCGCGCGAGCTCGAGATGCTGCTTCTGGTCCTCGCCGACCGGCACGTGGGTCGCATTGTAGAGCAGCACGTCCGCCGCCATCAGCACGGGATAGTCATACAGCCCGACGCTCGCGCCCTCGCGGTTCTTGCCCGCCTTGTCCTTGAACTGCGTCATGCGGTTCAGCCAGCCGACGCGCGCGACGGTATTGAGCAGCCACGCCATCTCGCTGTGCGCGGGCACGCGCGCCTGGTTGAACAGGATCGACTTAGCCGGATCGACGCCCGCCGCGATCATCGTCGCGGCGACCTCGAGCGTGTGTGACGAGAGTTCGGCCGGCGCGATCCATTCGGTCGGCGCGTGCAGATCGGCGATGAAGAACATCGACTCCCCGCCCTGCGCGACGACGTCGTCCTGCAACGTCACCCATTGCTTCACCGCCCCCAGGTAATTGCCGAGATGGAGATTACCGGTGGGCTTGATGCCGGAGACGACGCGCATGGGAAAACCTTATTTGGAACGACGCAGGAGCGTGGAGATGTCGCCCAGCCGGAACGCGCCGGTGAGCAGGGTGGCGATCGCATAGACGACCCCGCCGGTCGCGACCAGCACGAGCATCGCCCCCCAGCGCTCGGTCCCGCTGCCGGTGACGAACGGCTGGAACAGGTCGTTGAGGAAATACATCACGCCGCCCATGATCAGCGCGGCGACCAGCAGCCGCCACGTCCGCCGCACCAACCGCGCATCGGGGATGAAATGCCCGCGACGGACGAGCGTGCGATACAGCATCGCGACGTTGACCGTGCTCGCGATCGCGGTGGCGAGCGGCGGGCCCATATGGCCGAGCGGCTTGATGAAGGCGAGGTTGAGGACGAGGTTCACGACCATCGACATCGTCGCATAGCGCACCGGCGTCTTCGTGTCGGACCGCGCATAATAGCCCGGCGTCAGCACCTTCACGAGGATGTAGGACGGCAGCCCGATCGAGAAGGCGGCGAGCGCCTGCGCGGTGAGGATGCTGTCGTCGAGCGCGAACTTGCCGTGCTGGAACAATGCGCCGACGATCGGCACGCCGCAGACGATCAGCGCCACCGTCGCGGGCAGCGTCAGGAACAGCGCCAGCTCCATGCCGCGGTTCTGCGTCGCCATCGCCTCCGTCTCCTCGCCGCGACCGAGCTGGCGCGAGATGGTGGGGAGCAGGACGGTGCCAAGCCCGATGCCGATCAGCCCGAGCGGCAGCTGGTTCAGCCGGTCCGCGAAATAGATGTACGAGACCGAGCCCGCGGGCAGCAGCGCGGCGGCGAGCGCGGTCGAGACGACGAGGTTGATCTGCACCGCACCCGCACCCGCGGCGGCAGGCCAGATCAGCGACATCAGCCGCTTCACCTCGGGATTGAGCTGGGGCCGCTTCAGCCGGAGCACGACGCCCGATCTGCGGCAGGCGTAGATCAGCCAGAGCAGCTGGAGCGCGCCCGACACCGTCACCGCGATCGCCTGGTTGCGCGCGGTCATCAGCGGCAGCCGCTCGTGGAACAGCAGCAGTGCGGCGATCAGCGTCGCGTTGAGCAGGATCGGCGCCGCGGCGTTGATCCAGAATTATGCAGCGAATTGAGGATGCCACCGAGCAGCGAGACGAGGCTGATCAGCAGCAGATAGGGCAGGGTGATCCGCGACAGGTGGACCACATACGCAAACCGCTCGGCGCTCGCCCCGTTGAACCCGAAGGTCAGCAGCCAGGTGACGGGCCAGGCGGCGAGCTCGAGCAGCACCGTCATGCCGATCAGCACCGGCAGCAGCACCGACAGCGCGTCTTCGGCAAAGGCGATGCCGTCGGGCAGGCCGCGCCCATCCTTGTCGCCGACCTTGCGGTTGAACATCGGGATGAACGCGGCCGAGAACGCGCCCTCGGCGAAGAGGGCGCGGAACATGTTGGGAAGGCGGAAGGCGATCAGGAACGCATCCGATGCGAATCCTGCGCCGACGAACCGCGCGAACAGCGAATCGCGCACCAGCCCCAGGATCCGGCTGGCGAGCGTCAGCCCGCCAACCGATCCCAGCGCCTTGGTCAGGTTCACCTATACGCCCTCCGGTCCGGGCTTCACGCCTGGCCGAAACGCCGACGTTCGGCTGGATGCCCTGCTGCTCCGACTGCTGGAGATAGAGCTGCGCGAAATCGATCGGCTCGAGCAGCAGCGGCGGGAAGCCGCCGTCACGCACCGCATCCGACAGCACGCGGCGGGCGAACGGGAAGAGCAGGCGCGGGGCCTCGCCCAGCAGGAAGGGCTGGACATGCTCGGCCGGGATGTTGCGCAGCCCGAACAGGCCCGCAAAGGACAGGTCGACGATGAAGGCGACCTGGCCGTCGGTCTCGGCGCGGACGTCGATCTTCAGCACGACCTCGTGCACCTCGTCGCCGACCTGCGCCGCGCCGATGTTGAACTGGACGTCGATCGCGGGCGGGGTCTGGTTCTGGTAGACTGCGGGCGCGTTGGGGTTCTCGAACGAGAGATCCTTGACGTACTGCGAGATCAGGCCGGCGGCGGGCGCTTCGTCGGCACCATTGGCAAGCGGCTGATCCGCGATCGACATGCCGTTCTGGTCGTCCATGATCTGCGAATCCTTCGTATAAATGAGGTGGGACCGAAGCGGACGGGTCGCGCGTTCGTGTCTTGAGGCAGTGCGCGTAGCAGTGCCCGACGGGTGTTTCAACGGCTACGGATCCCACGGAATCCTAGGCGGGTTTGAAAAGAGACGCCGTTGCCCTATGTTGGGACGAAGATCGGAGGCACGGTTGTTTTACGTAGTACTTCTCGCGATGGTCGCAGGGTTCCTGGCGATGCGTCTTTATAGCGTGCTCGGAAAGCGGACCGGTCATGAACAGCAGCCCCTGCCGCGTGCGGCAGAGGAGCGGTCCATACCCGTCACGATCCCGCGCACGATCGATGCGGCCGCCGAACAGCGGACGATCGCGAACCGCAACATCGACGCGCGCGCCGAACCCGGCCTGCGCTCGATCATCGCCGTCGAGCCCGGCTTCGACGTCAACCAGTTCCTCGAAGGTGCGCAGGCGGCCTATCGCATGACGCTGGAGGCCTTCTGGAAGGGTGATGCCGATACGCTCGCCGATCTGGCGGAGGACGATGTCCGCACCGCCTTCGTCGAGGCGATCGCGGCGCGCGAGGCGGCCGGCGAGACGCTCGACAATCGTCTGGTGACGATCGAACGTGCGGTGATCGCCGACGCGTCGGTTTCGGGCCGCGAAGCCCGGATCTCGGTGCGCTTCGATGCGGACATCGCCGCGATCACGCGCAACGAGGCGGGCGAAGTCATCGCCGGGTCGCTCACCGACGCGGTCGAGACGCATGACATCTGGACGTTCGTCCGGACGCTGAAAGGCGCCGGCCCGAACTGGAAGCTCGCGGACACCGACGAGGCGTGACGCGCGCGATCAGGGGGATTGGCGGTTCGTTCGCGCTGGCCCTGGCACTCAGCGGGTGCGTCGGCGGTGTCGCGGCACCGACCGACCGCCCGTCCTCGCCGGGCACCGCATCGCCGGCGGCCACCGCCGGAAAGCCGCCCCGGGGTCAATTTACCCCAAACAGTGACAACATTCGCAACATTCGCGGCATCCAGATACCCGCCCGCATCGTCGGGGCGGTTCCGCTGGCTGCCGTTCCTGTCGCTCCGCCACTGCCCGGCGCGCTCGCCCCGGTCAGCGCGGTCACGGCCGGCGTAACGCTGGGGCCGTCGCTGGCAACGCTGCCGATCAGCGATGCGCAGGCCGAGGCCGCACGCCTGGCCTTCGTCACGAGCTGCCCCGGCTTGCAGCGTCGTTCCGACCAGTCGGGGCTGACCCGCGGTGCCGATTGGCAGCCCGCCTGTGCCGCGGCGCAGGCGACCGGACCCGGTGGCGCGCGCGCATTCTTCACCCAGTGGTTCGAGGCGGTCCAGGTCGGCGACGGCAAGGCCTTCGCGACGGGCTATTACGAGCCAGAGATCGCCGGCTCGCTTGAACGTCGCGACGGCTATGCGCCGGTCTATGGTCGCCCGCGCGATCTGATCGACGTCGATCTCGGCGCCTTTTCGACATCGCTGAAGGGTAAGAAGATCCGCGGCCGCGTGTCGGGCTCGAACTTCATTCCTTATTATGACCGCACCGCGATCGAGCAGGGCGCGCTTGCCGATACCGCGCCGATCCTCGCCTGGGCGAAGGATCCGGTCGAACTCTTCTTCCTCCAGATCCAGGGGTCGGGACGTCTTCGTCTGCCCGACGGGTCGATCCTGCGGATCGGCTACGACACACAGAACGGCCGCGACTATACCGGCATCGGCGCGCTGATGAAGACGCGCGGGCTGTTGCAGCCCGGCCAGACCTCGATGCAGGGCATCGTGCGGTGGCTCCACGATCACCCCGTCGAGGGGCAGGCGATCATGCGCGAGAACAAGAGCTTCGTGTTCTTCCGCGAACTCGACGCGCGCCGCAGGGTGCGATGGGCTATCCGGTGACCGGGCAGGTCAGCGCGGCGGCGGACGTGAAGTTCGTGCCGCTCGGTGCGCCCGTGATCCTGTCGCTCGACCGGCAGGATGCGACCGGGCTGTGGATCGTCCAGGATACCGGTGGCGCGATCAAGGGCAGCAACCGGTTCGACACCTTCTGGGGTGCCGGCGCCGCTGCCGAGGCGACCGCTGGCGGCATGGCGGGGCGCGGCACCGCGTTCCTTCTGCTCCCGATCGGCACCACCGCACGGCTCAGCGCCGCAACCGCGAACGGGGCGCGCTATGACGGGTCGTCCGCTCAACCCTGACGAGGCGCATCTCTGGGCGCGCGTGATGCAGACCGTGCGCCCAATGCGCGCGGTCCCCAAGCTCGCGCCCCCGGCCGTGTCGTTAGCCGCGCCCGTCGCGACGACGCGCAAGGTAAAGCCGACCAAGGGCATCCGCCTGCCAACGCTTCCGCCCCCACCCGGCGCTGCGCCGCTGAAGACGGCGGCGCGCACCCTGTCGCCGGCCAACACGCTCGACGGTGGCTGGGACAAAAGGCTGCTGCGCGGCGCGGTCAGTCCCGACAGTTCGATCGATCTTCACGGCCACACGCTCGCCTCCGCGCATGCGATCCTCGACACCGGCCTGTCCCGCGCGATCGCCCGCGGCGACCGTGTGCTGTTGCTGGTGACGGGCAAGCCGCCGCGCCCCGAGAGCGAACGGCCGCATGCGCGCGGCGCGATCCGTGCGGCAGTCATAGACTGGCTCTCGATCTCGCGTCATGCCGGCGGGATCGTCGCGGTCCGCGGCGCGCATCCCCGGCACGGGGGGGCGGGGGCGCTCTACATCATCCTGCGTCGCAGCCGCGAACTGGGCGGCTGACACGATGGGTTATCCGCGCTCGACCGTGCGGACGATGACATCGGCATAGATGTCGGTCAGGCGGTACAGGTCCTCGACCGCAACCGCCTCGTCCACCTTGTGCATCGTCGCATTGATCAGCCCGAATTCGACCACCGGGCACAGCTTCGCCAGAAACCGCGCGTCGGACGTGCCGCCCGTCGTCGACAGGTCTGGGACGACCCCCGTCACCGCGATGATCGCGTTGGACACCAGCGTCGACAACGGCCCGGGTTCCGTCAGAAAGGCTTCACCCGACACGCGACCGGTGACGACCGCTGCTGGATCATGCCGTGCGGCCAGCGCGGCGATCCGGGCGATGAGCGCGTCGCCGCTATGCGTGTCGTTGAACCGGATGCTGAGCCGCGCCGACGCTGTGGCCGGGATGACGTTGTGCGCGGGATTGCCGACCGCGATATCGGTGACCTCGATGTTCGACGGCTGGAACCACGCATTGCCCTGGTCGAGCGCGACGGTCTCGATCTCGGCGAGGATCGCGACTAGCCGTGGGATGGGATTGTCGGCAAGGTGCGGATAGGCGACGTGACCCTGCCGCCCGGGGACGCTGATCCAGATATTGACCGAGCCGCGCCGGCCGATCTTGATCGTGTCACCAAGCACGGCGGTGGAGGTCGGTTCGCCGACGATGCAATGGTCGGGCCGGATGCCCCGTGACGCCATCCGGTCGATCAGCGCGCGCGTCCCGAAGGTAGCAGGGCCTTCCTCGTCCCCGGTGATGATCAGCGACACGGTGCCCGCGTCGGTCCGGCTGGCGGCCGCCGCAAAGGCGGCGATCGCGCCCTTCATGTCGACTGCGCCGCGCCCGTAGAGCAGGCCGTTGCGAACCTCCGCCGACCAGGGCGAGCCCTGCCACCCCTCGCCAGGGGGTACGACGTCGAGATGCCCTGCAAATGCCAGATGCGGCCCCGATCCAGTCCGGACCGCGAGCATGTTTTCCACCGGACCGTCGGGCGCTTCGCCGATCGTGAAGCGGTCGACGTCAAAGCCGATCGGAGTCAGCGCCGCCTCCAGCACGTCAAACACGCGGCCCCGCGCCGGCGTAATGCTGTCTTTGGCCAGCAGCGCCTGCGCCAGCGCCAGCGGATCGATCACCGCAGCGCGCTCGGCGCCGGCTGCTCATATTGTTCGATCACCCAATCCTCTTCCTGCGCGCCGGCGATCCAGTCCTGCATGAAGGGATGGTCGAACATCGCCTGCATATAGCCCTGCGCGAACCGGGCGATCGGCAGCTGATAGGTGACGATCCGCGTGACGACGGGCGCGTACATGATGTCGGCCGCGCCGAACGTACCGAACAGGAAATCGCCGCCGCCCCCAAAGCGCGCGCGCGCCTGAGCCCAGAGCTCCATGATCCTCTGAAGATCGACCAGGACATCGTCGTCGGGGCGCTGCGCCGGGAAGATCTGGCGGACGTTCATGCTGTGCTTCTTGCGTAACGCGGCAAAGCTCGAATGCATTTCGGCCGCCATCGAGCGGGCCATGGCGCGGGCCGCCTCGTCTTCGGGCCAGAAGCGGTCGCGACCCACCTTGTCCGCGAGATAGTCGACGATCGCCAGGCTGTCCCATACGACCGCCTCGCCATCCCACAGGATCGGCACCTTGCCCGACGAGGGGGCGAACTCATCGCCTTGGCGCCGCTTTTCCCATTCCGCATCGTAGAGCGGGACGACGACCTCGTCGAAGGGCAGCCCGGACTGCTTGCAGGCGAGCCAGCCGCGAAGCGACCAGGAGGAATAGGCCTTGTTGCCGATGACGAGTTTCATGGCCCGGGGACTAGCGGGCGGGAGCGGCGAGGGCAATCTCTGCCGCCCTCGCCGGATGCACGGGCGTCAGCTGACGGCTTCGACGACCGCCGCGCGCAGTTCGGGGATGCCCATGCCGTATTCACTCGACGTCACGAGGATGTCGGGATGCGCGGCGGGGCGCTTGCGGGCCTCGACCGCGGTGCGCTCGGTGACCTCGACGAGTTCCGACGCCTTGATCTTGTCCGCCTTGGTCAGCACCATGCGATAGCTGACCGCAGCCTTGTCGAGCATCTCGAGGATCTCGCGATCGACGTCCTTGATGCCGTGGCGCGAGTCGATCAGCACGAGTGCGCGCTTGAGCACGTCGCGGCCGCGCAGGAAGTCGTTGATCAGGAAGCGCCACTTCTTGACGACATCCTTGGGCGCCTTGGCAAAGCCGTAGCCCGGCATGTCGACAAGGCGGAAGGCGAGCGGCGCGCCGACCTCGAAGAAGTTCAGTTCCTGCGTGCGTCCGGGCGTGTTCGACGTACGCGCCATCGAATTGCGCCCGGTCAGCGCATTGAGCAATGATGACTTGCCGACGTTCGACCGCCCGGCAAACGCCACCTCCGGCACCGACGCATCGGGCAGGAATTCGAGCGTCGGCGCCGACTTCAGGAAGCCGACATGCCCGGCGAACAGCTTGCGCGCATGCTCGAGCTGCTCCGCGGTGAACGGCGCGTCGGTCTGCTCGAGATCGGGACCCAGGTTCGAGCCGGCGGTCGGAAGGTCGTTCACTTGGTCACCGGTGCTTGCAGGCCCGGATGTCGGGCGAGAGGAGCTTCTGCTGAAGGATCGTCAGGCAGTTCGACGTGATCCAGTAGACCTGAAGACCGACGGCGAACGGCGCCATCACGAACATCAGCACCCACGGCAGCAGCTTGAAGACCTGCTTCTGCGTGTCGTCCATCGGCGTCGGGTTCAGCTTGAACTGGAAGTACATGCTGATGCCGAGGATGATCGGGACGATGCCGATCGCGATCATGTGCGGCGGGGTGAACGGCAGCAGACCGAACAGGTTGAGCGGCGTCAGCGGATCGGGCGCGGACAGATCCTTGATCCATGCGACGAACGGCTGGTGACGCATTTCGATCGTCAGCATCAGCACCTTGTACAGCGCGTACATGATCGGGATCTGCAGCAGCGTCGGCGCGCAACCCGCGAGCGGGTTGACCTTCTCCGCCTTGTACAGCGCCATGACCTCCTGCTGCATGCGGACCTTGTCGTCCTTGTACTTCTCCTGCAGCGCCTTGGTCTTGGGCTGGACGGCGCGCATTGCGGCCATCGACTTGAACTGGCGCTGCGCGATCGGGAAGAGCAGGCCGCGGATCGTCACCGTCAGCAAAATGATCGCGACGCCGAAATTGCCGACCGTGCGGTACAGCCAGTCGAGATAATAGAAGATCGGCTTCTCGACGATCCGGAACCAGCCCCAGTCGATTGCATAATCGAGCTTGGCGACGCCGCCCGCCTGATCGGTATAGCGATCGAGCAGCCGGACCTCCTTCGCGCCCGCAAAGAAGCGCGACGTCTGGGTCACCGCTTGGCCGGGGGCGACGAGCTTGGGCTGCAGCGCGTAGTCCGCCTGATAGGCCTTGTTGGCGCCCGCGCGGAACTGGCCGTCAAACGCCTGGCCCTGGTCGGGAACGAGCGCGGTCAGCCAGTATTTGTCGGTGAAGCCAAGCCAGCCGCCGGTGGTCGAAAACTTCTGCGGAGCCTCGTCGATGTCCTTGTAGTTCGGACGGTAATGCGCGCCGCCATTGTCGACCGACATCGGCCCAACGTGGATCGTCATCGACGACGGATCCTTGGAGATGCCGACACGGTTGACGAGGCCATAGGTGGCAACGGGGACGGGCGCGGTGCCAGCGTTGAGCACGGTCTGGCGGACCGTGAACATGTAGTCGCCGTCGACCGCGATCTGGATGCGGAAGCGCTGGCCCGTGGCGTTGGTCGCATCGAGCGTGACCGGAGTCGTCGGCGTCAGCGTCGTCGCGCCCGACGCAGTCCAGACGGCGTCAGCGGCAGGCGGAGCAAGCCCCTGCGCGCGCCAGCCGAAGCTCGCGAAATAGGCGTCGGGTGCACCGGCCGGTGAAAGCAGACGGATCGGCGGAGAATCCTTCGCGACGGTTTCGTCATAGCCCTTGAGGACGAGATCATCGATCCGCGCACCCTTCAGGTTGATCGAGCCGGACACCCGCGGGGTTTCGATGCGGACGCGCGGCGTCTCGGCGATGACCGCGGCGCGATCGCGCACTGCGGCGGCCCCGTCGGCAGCCGGATCGGCGGCGGGGTTCGCGACGGGCTTGGTCTTGCCGCCTTCGATTTTCGTCACCGGTGGATTGGCCGTCGGGAAGAACTTGCCCTGGATCATCGGCCATCCGAACAGGATGAGCGCCGCGATAACCGCGAACAGCACGAAATTCTGCTTGTCGTCTTTCACAGGGCGGCGTCTTTCAATTTCTCAGGCTTCAGCTCTGGGACTGGGTCGGGTCCGTACCCGCCCCACGGATGGCAGCGCGCGATGCGCTTCGCCGCCAACCAGCCCCCCCTTGCGCGCGCCATAGCGCCCAACGGCCTCGATTGCATAGGCGGAACAGGAAGGATCGTAGCGACAGCTCGACGGCAGGACCAGTGAAGGACCGAGTTGCCAGCCGCGCGCGACGAGGATGAGGAGGCGGGCTAGCACGAAGCGGCCGGGACCAGTGTACCCCAAAACTGTTTCCCCGCGAAGGCGAGGATCCAGACTGGACTCCCGCGTTTGCGGGAGAACACGAAGCGTGGCAAGATCGCGCCTTCGGCACCGCGCCACTCCAAACCGCGGACCACCCCGGCGTAGGCCGGGGCCCAGTTGGGGGGCGCTAATGACGAGTGGCTGCGGTGCATTAAAGGGGCTTTCCCACCTGGCGCCGGCCTTCGCCGGGGTGGTGGTATCCACTGCAGCAGCAGCTGGTGCTTGCGGCGTGACCTTGCGGAACGCCTTGCCGAGCTCGGTCCGCAACAGCGCGTAATCACGCTCGATGCCGCCGTTGCGCCCGATCAGCACGTGATCGGCGCCAGCGACACCGCGTTCCGCCAACAGCTCACGCGCCAAAGCCCGCAACCGCCGTTTCATGCGGTTACGGACGACGGCGTTGCCAATCTTCTTGGTGACGGTGAAGCCGATTCGCATCGTCTCGTCACCGTCATCGCGGGCGCGCATGAGCAGGACGAATCCCGGCATCGGTGCGCGCTTCCCCGCATTCGCCGCGAGAAAATCGCGGCGTTTCGACATGATCGTCAGGCCAGCATCGCCGGCCGCGACGGTCAGGCCGACAGCTTCTTGCGACCGCGGGCGCGGCGGGCGTGGATCACTGCCCGGCCGCCGACCGTGGCCATCCGTGCGCGGAAGCCGTGACGGCGTGCACGTACCAGGTTGCTCGGCTGAAAGGTCCGCTTCATTGGTCATTCCCTAGGTCATCAAATAGAAAACGGCCGCCACGGGGACGGCCTTGATGGGTGGGCGCTTAGGCAAAGCGCGGTGACAAGTCAATTCACCCGCTCCGTCTTGGCCGAATCGATCGGCTGCGAAACCGCGGCGGCACGATCGCGCGCGTGCCGTCGCAACGCGCTGCGGCGGCGCATCATCCGGTCGACGAAATGGCCGCCCCGCGGCCAGCGGCGCTTGAGCCGGCCCCAGCGTCGCCGTGCCCGTGGCGAGTTGCGCAGTACCAGGACCATGCCGCCGGCAAACACGAAGACCCCCGCCGGCCCGGGCACCGGTGTCAGCAGAGGCGCGGCGAGGATCATCATCCCGCCGCACAGCAGCTGGACGAGGCGATAGGTCGAGGAGCGGACGGCGTTCACGCGAGGCATTTGGGACCGGTGTGTTAGGTTGGCAAGACGGCACCGTGCCGCCTGCCATTGCCCAAAGGCCAAATCCGGTATGAATAGGGCGTGACGGTGGCGATCCGCCATGACGAGCGACGCGGCGGGGGATTTTCATGGCGGCGATCGTGTCGACGGTGGCGTATCTCGGGCTGGAAGCGCGCGCGGTCGAAGTACAAGTCCAGCTGATTCCGGGACTTCCCGCGTTCAACCTCGTCGGACTGGCGGACAAGGCAGTAGGCGAGAGCCGCGAGCGGGTCCGCGGCGCGATCGCGGGGATGGGGCTGGCATTGCCGCCGAAACGGATCGCGGTGAACCTGTCGCCGGCTGATCTGCCGAAAGAAGGATCGCATTTCGATCTTCCTGTCGCGCTCGCATTGCTGGCGGCGATGGGGGTGATCGATGCCGAAATGCTTGCCGATTATGTCGTCGTCGGCGAGCTCGGCCTCGATGCGCGGATCACCGCGTCGCCCGGTGTCCTGCTCGCCGCGCTGCATGCGTCGAACGAGGGCAAGGGGCTGATCTGCCCGGCCTCGCAAGGATCGGAAGCGGCCTGGGCCGGGTCGATCGAGGTGGTTGCCGCGCCCGACCTGCTCGCGCTGATCAACCATTTCAAAGGCCATGGCCTGCTGCGCGCGCCCCAGCCTGGCGAGGTCGATGTCGCGCCGGCCGGGCCTGACCTTGCGCAGGTTCGCGGGCAGGAGACCGCCAAGCGCGCACTGGAGGTCGCTGCGGCGGGTGGGCACAATCTGCTGATGTGTGGTCCGCCGGGGTCGGGCAAATCGCTGATGGCGGCGTGCCTGCCGGGGATCCTGCCGCCACTCGACCCCGCCGAGGCGCTTGAAGTGTCGATGGTCCAGTCGGTCGCGGGCAGGTTGTCGGGGGGACGGCTGACCCGGACTCGGCCGTTCCGCAGCCCGCATCATTCGGCGTCGATGGCTGCGCTAACCGGGGGAGGGCTGAAGGTGAAGCCCGGGGAGGTCAGCCTGGCGCATCTGGGTGTGCTGTTCCTCGACGAATTGCCCGAGTTCCAGCGGGCGGTGCTCGATTCGCTGCGCCAGCCGCTCGAGACGGGAACGATCAGCGTCGCGCGCGCCAATGCGCATGTGACCTTCCCTGCGCGCGTCCAGCTGATCGCGGCGATGAATCCGTGTCGTTGCGGCCATCTCGGTGATGCCGGCCTTGCCTGTGCGCGGGCACCGCGCTGTGCCGCGGACTATCAGGCGAAGGTGTCCGGGCCGCTGCTCGACCGAATCGACCTGCACATCGACGTGGCAGCGGTCACGGCGGCAGATCTCGTCCTGCCCCAGGCCGGCGAGGGATCGGCAGCGGTGGCGGCGCGGGTGGCCGCCGCCCGCAGGGTACAGACGGAGCGCTATCGCGACCATCCCGTGCGGACGAATGCCGAGGCGGACGGCCCGTTGCTTGAATCGGTCGCTACCCCCGATGCGCCGGGACAGCGTCTGCTCGTACAGGCGGCAGAGGCGATGCGGCTGACCGCGCGGGGTTATACCAGAATACTGCGCGTCGCGCGAACGATTGCGGATCTGGCCGGCGCCGATCACGTGGCGCGTCTCCATGTCGCGGAAGCGCTGAGCTATCGCCGCCGTCCGCCAACCAATTGACTCATGTTTGTACATCTACAAGATACTTGATCCATGATAATAAAACAGTACTACTCATTCTGTTAATTGTTGTAGATTAACAATGACCTCACCGAGTTTGGAGTGAGGTGGCGTCGCGCCGATCCTCATGCCCGTCCGGCCCCGATAGAGCGCGGTAAGGAGCGACAGTGACATTTATCGACCCCGCCCCATTCCGGGCTGCAGCGGACGCGATTGCACCAGTCGAGACGGCGACCCGTGTGACGTGCGGTGCCTGTGGCACCGGCAGCATGCTCCCGTTCGATTTCACGATGGCGTTCCAGCCGATCGTCAACATCGCGACGGAGCGGGTCTGGGCCTATGAAGCGCTGGTTCGCGGCACCGACGGTGCGGGCGCGGGGGCGATCCTCGACAGGGTGTCGGGGGACATGATCTACGGGTTCGATCAGGCTTGCCGTGTGCGCGCGGTGGAGATGGCTGGCGCGCTGTTCACGCCGGGCGAGGACGTGAAGCTGTCGATCAATTTCATGCCGAACGCGGTCTATGAACCCAATGCCTGTATCCGGGCGACGCTGGGGGCAGCGGCGCGGGTCGGCTTCGACAAGCGCAACCTGATGTTCGAATTCACCGAGAACGAACGCATGCGCGACGTGCCGCATGTACGGCGGATCATCGAGGCGTACCGTGCGCAAGGGTTCGTGACCGCGATCGACGATTTCGGCGCGGGCTATGCGGGGCTGGGGCTGCTCGCCGAACTCAATCCCGATGTCATCAAGATCGACATGGCGTTGATCCGCGGGATCGACGGGTCCGCCGTGAAGCGGTCGATCGTCGCTGCGGTAATCGCATTGTGCGATGAACTTGGCATCATCCCGATCGCCGAGGGGATCGAGACTTCGGGCGAACTGGCGGCGTTGCGCGCGCTCGGGGTACGGTTGTGCCAGGGCTACCTGATCGCGCGTCCCGCGATTGCGCGCCTTCCGGTCCCCTTCGCGGATGCCGCAGAGGTGGTCCACGCCTGACGGTCCGGTGCGGCCCGGGCGCGGTACCGGGCTGCGCCGATCCGCGTCGCCGCGGCGATGTCGTGACCGCCGGCGGAACGTCGCTGCGCACGGCGGGTTTAGCCGGCGTAACGATCAATATGATCCAGGGGGATTTGCGGTGACCATCTCGGATGTCCGTGCGACGCAACTCGCACGTCTCGGCTTCGCCGCGCGCGGGCTGGTTTATTGTCTGGTGGCCTGGTTTGCGGTCGATGCCGCAATGCGCGGCGGGACGATCGCCGACAATCAGGGTGCGATCGGATCGCTGGCGGACGAGCAGCTAGGCGCCGTCCTGCTGGCCGTCATTGCCGCGGGTCTGCTCGGCTATGCGGTGTGGCGGCTGACCGAAGCGATCGCCGATCCGGAGCAGATCATGCGCGACGCCAAGGGCGCCTTGACCCGGATCGGGCACGTCGTCAGCGGGATCGCTCACCTCATCCTTGCCTGGAGTGCGGCACGTCTCGCCTGGCAACCACGGACTGGCGGCGGCGGGCAGTCCCCGGGTGACGAGAGCGCCCGCGACTGGACAGGCTGGCTGCTTTCGGTGCCGTTCGGCCGCGTGCTGGTTGCCTTAGTCGCAATCGGCATCCTCACCGCGGCTGTGATGCAGGCGAAGAAGGCCTGGAAGGGCGATTTCGTCAAGGACCTGCACAATGACGGCTCGCTGCCTTCCTATGTCTGCACGATGGGGCGGCTGGGATATGGAGCCCGCGCGGTCGTCTTCACGATCATCGCGGGCTTTTTTCGCGGTCGCGGCATGGCAGGCGCATGCGACCGAAGCCGGCGGCATGGCGGACGCGCTGGCGATGCTGCAGGACCAGCCGGGGGGCAAATGGTTGTTGGCCGCGACGGGCGTCGGGCTGGGATTGTTCGGCGTCTACAGCTTTGTCGAAGCGCGCTTTCGCCGCGTTCAGGTTCGTCTGCCGGGCTGAAGATCGCGGCCTAAGGCGCGGGAATAGCGTGCGATCTCATTCGTTCGCTTGTGCACGTGACACATCGCGGGCAGGTTATGCCGATGAAACGCCTCCTGCCGCTGCTGCTGCTCACCGTCTCGGCCACTCCCGCCGCCATCGCCGCTGATCCACGGCCGCCCATCCTGTCGCCGGACCGGATCAAGGCGGACGTCAAGACACTGAGCGCGGATGCATTCCACGGGCGCGGGCCTACCCAAGCGGGTGAGGCAGTCACGCTCGAATTCCTCGAGCGACGCTTCAAGCAACTCGGGCTGAAACCCATTGCCGGCGCCAGCTATCGGCAGCGTGTGCCCCTGCTGCGCTGGACCCGCGATGCCGCAACCTTCACGCTGCATCTCGGCGATCAGTCGGTGCCATTACGGCCGGGGATCGAGATCGCGGCATCGTCGCGGATCGTCGGCACGACCGCGCTCGATCATGGCGATATCGTTTTTGTCGGCTATGGCGTGGTCGAACCGAAGCTCGGCTATAATCCGTATCGCGGCGTCGATGTGCGCGGCAAGATCGTCGTCGCCCTGGCCGGCGATCCCGATGTCGAGGCGGGACGCGACTTGGGATTTGGGGGACGGGCCTCAAGTCCGGCCGCACGGACCAAGCTCAGCGAGGCGCAGAAGCGCGGCGCAGCGGCGTTCCTGACGATCCACGAGACGTTTCCGGCCAGCTATCCCTGGCTACAGATCGCGAACGGCGACGCGGTACCGGGCTATGCGCTCGACACCGGGACGGTGCCTGCGGCGTTCGGACTGCGCGGCAACCTGCGCAACGACATCGGAATCCGTCTGCTGCGGCAGGCGGGGCTGGGTTATGCCGCGGCGAAGGCTGCCGCACAGCGCGCCGATTTCGCTGCGATCATATTGAAGGGTGCGACCCTGTCGGCGCGTGTTCAAACGCGGATGGAACATGTCGCGAGCCACAATGTCGTCGGCGTTCTTCCGGGCACCGATCCCGCGGCGGGCAGCATTCTCTATGGCGCGCATTGGGATGCCTATGGGGAGAACGCGTTCGATCCGCCCGCGGACCGGATCCGCAACGGCGCGATCGACAACGGGACCGGCACCGCGACGCTGCTCGAGATCGCGCACGCTTATGCGGGCGCCGCCCGGCCGCGGCGTTCGGTCGTGTTCGCGCTGTGGACTGCGGAAGAGAAGGGGCTGCTTGGTGCAAGCTGGTACGCCGACCACCCGGTCCTGCCGCTCGCGACGACCGCGGCACAGTTCAATCTCGACCCGCATGTCGTGCTGGGGCGAACCCGCGATCTCGAACTGATCGGCGTCGGGCGAACGCCGATGGAGCGTGACCTCACGCGGGTTGCGGCGGCGCAGGGGCTGCGGATCGTGCCCGAGGAGAATACCGAGGCGGGCTGGTATTACCGCTCGGACCATTATGCGCTGGCGCAGAAGGGCGTGCCGGGAGTGTATTTCCGCGCGGGCCGCGATCTGGTGACGGGCGGGGCGAAGGCGGGCGAGGCGATGCGCGATCGGTTCAACGCACGATGCTATCACCAGACCTGCGACGAATTCGATGCACGCTGGGACATGACCGGCGCCGCGCAGGAGGGCAGCGTCGCCTATGCGCTAGGCCGCGAGGTCGCCGAGGGGACGGCATGGCCGGTCTGGAACGCGTCCGAGCCGTTCGCAGCGGAGCGCGACACAACTCGGGCGGCGCGCAAATGACGGGCACGGCCGCGCCCAGGCCGAAGGGGGCGTTGCGCCCTGCGATATTCGGCGAGGCGGCGGGAAATATCGCGTCGTCCGGGCTTTATTCAGGCTAGGGCGATATTGCCCGTGCGACGCAGGATGCGATCGCTATAGGGACGCTATGCAAAGCCTTTCAAAGACAAAGACGAACGCCCCCTGGTTCGGCACGATGCTGAGCGGTGCCGCGGTGGTGGCCCTGTTGCTCCCGGTCGACGCCGTTTCGGCCCGAGCGGCGCAGGAGCAGCTGGTGCTGCCGCAACTGTTCCAGACCCAGCCGCAAAGGCCCGTCGCCCCATCGAACCCGCCGGCCAGCCAGCCTGCGCTTCCGGCGCAGGCGATGACGCCGCGCATGGCGGTGCCGCCAGTGGTGCCTACCGTTCGTATGCCGGTGCTGTCCGTTGCCCAGGTCAAGCAGCTGCAGAAGCTGCTAGCGTCGGACACGATGGGGCAGGGGCTTGCGTTCGCGCGGCCGTCGCTTGTGCTCGACGTCGACAACGACACATTGGTTCGCGAAGCGCTGGACCACGCCCGCGCGGTGCATGCCGGGCGCTTGTCCGAAGCCGACTTCCAGCGGGACTGGGGCATGCGCCCGCCCGCCTTCGATCCGCTGCCGGGCTTTGCCGATGCGGTGAAGCGTGACCGGATCGCCGCGTGGTTCGCCGCGTTGCCGCCGCCCTATTCAGGGTATGACGGGCTCAAGGCCGGGCTCGAGCGCTATCGCGCGATCGCGGCGGCGGGCGGTTGGTCGGTGCTGGCGAGTGGGCCGGACATGACGATCGGCGCGACGGGCCCACGCGTGACCGCGCTGCGCCAGCGCCTCGCGGTCGAGGACAAGGACGTATCGGCCGGCGGCGACCGGTTCGACGCCGCGCTGCTCGAGGGGGTACGTCGCGCGCAGCGGCGCTACGGGCTCAACCCGAGCGGGATCGTGTCGGGGCAGACGCTGGGCGCGCTGAACGTCTCGGCGACCGATCGCGTCCGCCAGATCATGGCGAACATGGAACGCTGGCGCTGGCTGCCGCAGGAACTGCCCAAGGATCGCATTCAGGTGAATATCGCCGCCGCGGTCCTGACGGTATTCGACGGCGACCGGCCGATCACGTCGATGCGCGCGGTCACCGGGCGACCGGGTGACGAGACGCCGATGCTGACCTCGACGATTCACAGCGTCGTGATCAATCCGCCCTGGAACGTCCCGACGTCGATCGCGACACGCGAGCTCTGGCCGAAGGAAAAGGCCAATCCGGGATACCTGAAGCGCAACGGCTTCAAGGTGATCGGCGGCACGCGGCTGCAGCAGGCCGCTGGTACGCAGAGCGCGCTGGGGCGGTACAAGTTCGATTTCGACAATCCCTATTCGGTGTATCTGCACGACACCCCGTCACGCGCGAAGTTTGCGAGCTTCAGCCGTCTGGCGAGTCATGGGTGCGTCCGGCTCGAAAAGCCCGCCGAGCTTGCCAACCTCCTGCTGGCGGGTGATCCGCAATGGACCCCCGAGACGGTCGCGGCGACGGTCGATAAGGGCGCTACGGTGCGGGCGCGGCTTAGCAAGCCCGTATCGGTCTATCTCCTCTATTGGACGGCATTCGCCAGTGGTAACGGCCAGATGAACTTCCGCGCGGATCCCTATAGCTGGGATTCGACACTGGCCTCCAAGATCGAGGCACGGTCGGCGGCGCAGGCGATGGCAGCACGATGAGGGACATGACCATGACGACGAAGGCATATGCGATCCGCTTCGCGCTCGGCGCGAGCCTGTTGGCGACCGCGCTCGGCGGCTGTTCCCCGTCCGAGCCGGACACCGCACCCGTGACCGAAAACAGCGCGTATGAGGACGAGGCCCCCGCCGAGGCCGAGGCGCCGGCGGTGGTCGAGGAAGCGCCTGCGCCCGCCCCTGCAGAGGTGAAAGCCGAGGCCCCGCCCGCTCCGGAAATCGGGCCGGACGTTCAGATGCAGGACGATGCCGATGCGACCGGCATGACTGCGCGCGTCCGCCGCGACGGCAGCATCGCGAGCGAACCCGCCGATGACGTGCCCGCCACGAACGAGATGGAGCCGCAGTGAGGCCGATGCCGACCGGCGCCTATCAGCGCCGTATCCCGGCCGTGCTGGCGGCGCTGGCCACGCTGGTTCTGCCCATGTCGTCTGCGGTATCGACGGCGTCGCCCGCCGGCGTGGCGAGCCGCGCCGCGCCGGTTCCGCTGGCGGCGATTCCCGGGACGGCAATGGCGGTTCCGGCTTTGGCGGAACCGGTGCTCGCCGCGCCATCGCCGGCGGCGGCGCGGACGTGTCGGCCATCCTGATCGATGCGCGCGATGGCCGGGTATTATATGCGCAAGGGGCCAATCTGGTCCGTCGACCCGCGTCGCTGACCAAGATGATGACGTTGTTCCTGGCGTTCGACGCGCTCGACGCGAACAAGCTGCAGCTGTCCGACACCGTCAAATTCTCGCGGGCCGCGGCGAACCAGCCGCCGTCACGGCTCGGTCTGCGACCCGGTGCCGGGCTGACCGTCGGCGAAGCCATCCGGGCGATCGCGGTGAGTTCGGCCAATGACGTGGCGGTAGCGCTTTCCGAAAAACTGGGTGGCAGCGAAGCCGGCTTCGCGCGGCGGATGACCGCAAAGGCGCGGACGCTCGGCATGCGGCGGACGTCGTTCACCAACGTCACCGGATTGCCCGGCGCCAATCTCACGACCGCGACCGACATGGCCATGTTGTCCAGGGCACTGATCGACCAGCATGCGGATCGCTATGCCTATTTCAGCACCCGGTCGTTTCGCTGGGCTGGACGGCAGTTGCAGAACCACAATCACATGCTCGGCGCCTTTGACGGGCTCGACGGCATCAAGACCGGCTATACGGTCGAGGCGGGGTTCAATCTGGCGGCATCGGCCAAGCGCGGCAACCGCCGACTGATCGCCGTCGTCCTGGGAGAGCGAACCGCGCGCTCACGCGATCGGCTCGTCGCACAGATTCTCGAGCGCGGGTTCAACGGCGGCGAGGGCGCCCCGAGCTAATCTGTTGCGGCTCAAGCCAGGGCACCCCGTACGCCACGGCGCACGGGGTGCCTGATTGGCGCGGGGGCGTCAGGTGCGTTCGATCAACTCGATCTCGGCCTCGACCTCGATCTCTTCATCTTCGCCGCCGTGCGTGCCGTCATCCTCTGGGATGATCAGGTCGACGGTCCAGTCATAGACCTTCTCGCGGTTTTCGCCCTGTACCCAGACGCGCACAGCGCCCTTGGTGATTTCTCCACCCATCTGCCCGACGAAGTCGGAGATGAGCGTCTCGGCGGCATCCTCGTGATCGGTCGCGCCGGAGATGCACGCGGACTGCATCTCCTCTTCGAAGTCGATCAACTGTGCCCAATATTGTTTCGCCATGTGTCGGTCCTGTTCGTGGGGCGCTGCGTGCGCCGGGGTCAGCGTGCGATACCGCCCGCCGGGGTCGAGACCGGAGCGATTTGCCCCGACGCGGGCAGCAAGGCCAGCGCCGTCTTGTAGCAATCCTCGATATGCGCGTTGCCGACCAGCTTCATCGCCCCGAAGCTGATCGTGGCGGCAAAGGCTGAACCGACGAACGGTACATATTTGGCAAGCGATCCCGCCGCGACCCGCGCACCGACGCGCCGCAGCAGCGCCGCTACGACCCGCTTGGTGACCATGCGCCCGATCACGTTATTGCCCATGCTCGACGCCATCACCAGAACCTGCTGCGCGAGATGCGGCTCGAGCTTTTGCACCTGCTCGTGATCGAGCTGGAACATTTCGCTGATCTTCGGCAGCAGGGTCGTCAACAGGCCGACATCCGCGACCAGGTCGACGCCCGGAATCGGTACGACTGCGGCGCCCGCCGACATCAAGGATCGCCGGGTGACAAGCGACCGGCTTTCGGCGCGGACCCGCTCCAGATCTTCGAGCCGTGTAATCATCGATGTCGATCTTTCCAAATGGTTGAATTGCGGCGCGATACCACACGCTTTGAAACTGCGCGACGTCGCCTGTTCGCTGCCGGATGCAGGCTGCCGTGCCGGGCCGGTGCGGAGATATAACCAACTTGGCATATTCAATTGACCGGTTGAGGTGGATGTCGGACTATAGGATCGCATTTGGGGCCGTCGGCACGCACGACTGACGGGGCGGTGCGCGAAGTCACATCGACGCGCGCCTCGACGTTCCGGGGAGGGAGCAAGCCGTGGATTTCTCGGATTTCGAGCCGCATGCCGGTGGCGGGGTGACTGCGGAGGAACGCGCGGTGCGGCTCGGCCCAAGCCTGTCGGGCACCAATCTCGAACGGGCCGGCGACTATAACCAGCGCGTCGTGCTTCAGGTGATCCGTCGAAACCCGGACATCACCCGGACCGAGATCGCGACGATGACCAACCTCACCGCGCCAACGATCGCGAATATCACCGGGCGCCTGTTCGAGGCCGATCTCATCGTCGATGCCGGGCGCGCAAGGGCGGACGCGGCCAGCCGGCGGTGCGATTGCGGATCAACCCCGATGGATGCTTTGCGATCGGGCTGAACATCGACCGTGATCACGTCACGCTCGTATCGCTCGATCTGGCGGGGCAGGTCCGGTCCCGGTTCACACAGCAGATCGCGTTCGCGATGCCCGACGACATCATTGGTATCGTCGGCAAGGAGATCGCGGAAATCCGGCGATCGGACGTGCTGCGCGCCGATCGCATCCTCGGCGTCGGCGTGGCACTGCCCGACGATCTGGGGCAGGTGGCGTTGCCGCATCGTCCGGCGGGCTATGAATGCTGGGGTGCTGTCGACTTCCAGGCGCTGCTCGCCGGTGTCGTTCCCTGGTCGGTCCATATCGATAATGACGCGGCGGCGGCGGCGATCGGCGAGGCGCAGTCCGGTGGCGGGCTCGACCATGCGAGCTTCTTCTACATTCTGGTCAGCGCAGGGCTTGGGGGCGGGGGTCGTCATCGACGGATCCTATTATCGCGGCGCCGACGCCCGCAGCGGGGAGCTCGGCTTTCTGCCGCTGGCGGGCATGCCGGGACAGGTGCTTCAGGACGTGGTGTCCTTGTCCGCGCTCGCCGCGCGGCTTGAACAGGCTGGCTTGACCACGCCGTTCGACCCGGCGCTGGACGTTGCCGAACAGTTCGGCGCGACACTTGATGCATGGGTCGACGAGTGCGCGAGCGCGCTCGTGCCCGCGTTGACCGCCGTCAACTGCCTGATCAATCCGGCCGCGGTGCTGATCGGCGGACGCCTGCCCGATACGGTGCTAGACCGACTGGCGTCGGAAACGACGCGCAAGCTGATCGCGGCGGCGCCGACGATCCCGGCGCGTGCACCGATCCGGCGCGCCACACTATCGCGCGATGCGCCCGCCGTGGGCGCTGCGATCCTGCCGTTTCTCGACCGGATCCTGCCGTCGGACGCCATCCTGATTAAGGGCTGATTGTTAAAGCAAATTGACTTTATCTTTCTCGCGGGCAGGGTGCCTCCAAACCAAAGTCAGAGAGAGATGCAGTGATCCAGATCGGTATCGATGTCGGCGGCACGAAGATCGAGGCAGCGGCCCTTGACGCCGACGGCCAGTTCCTCGCCCGCGTGCGCAGCCCGAACCCGGGAAATTACGACGACGCCATCGGGACGATCGGCGAGCTGATCGCTCGCGCCGAGAGCGAGGCGGGCGCCATGGGCTCGATCGGGGTCGGTACGCCCGGATCGATCAGTCCGCGCGACGGGCTGATGCGCAACTCGAACGCCACCTTCCTCAACGGCCGCGCCTTTCGCGAGGATCTGGAGACTGCGCTGGGCCGTCAGGTCCGGATGGCCAATGACGCGAATTGCATGGCACTGTCCGAAGCGGTCGATGGTGCGGCAGCGGGAGCGCGGTCCGCCTTTGCGGTGATCGTCGGGACCGGCGTCGGAGGCGGGCTGGTCGTCGACGGGCACATCGTCGAGGGCGCGAACGGCATGGGCGGCGAATGGGGCCATGTCCCGCTTCCGTGGATGACCGCGGCGGAATATCCCGGTCCGTCATGCTGGTGCGGACAAAACGGGTGTCTCGACATGCTGATATCGGGGACCGGTTTCCGGCAGGACCATGCCGCGCGGTCGGGGAAGATGCTCGACGGCGCCGCGATCGTCGAGGCCGCGCGACACGGCGAAGCCGACGCGGTCGCATCGCTCGACACCTATGTCGATCGGCTCGGACGCGCGCTGGCGATGATCGCCAATATCGTCGACCCGGACGTCTTCGTGTTCGGCGGCGGCATGTCGAATGTCGAGGCGATCTACGCCCGGCTTCCCGCGGTGATCGATCGCTACAGCTTCGGTGGCGACTGGAAGGGGCAGGTGGTGCCGGCCCGTTGGGGTGATTCCTCGGGCGTGCGCGGCGCAGCGCGGTTGTGGCCGCGCTGAGCCTCCTGCGTCGGAGCCCGCGAGGCGCCTAGCCGGCTGACCGGCGGTGGGCCGTCATCCGGCTAGGGTGCGGTTAAATAGAGCGATGACCGCGTTCAGCGTCTGGGCGAACAGGGCGGGATCATAGCGTGGTCCCTCGTCACGCAAAAAACGCGTGCTGGCCGTTGACCTCTAGCCAGCCATAAGTGGCACCGACCGCCTCCAGTCGCGCGCGGATCGTCTCGCGCGCGGCAAACGGGACATGCGGGTCCTGCCGCCCCCAGATGAACAGCGTTTCCGCCTTCAGCTCTGCCATGCGCGCCAGACTATCATCCTGCTTGCCCGCACCGAGCGTTCCGCCGTGGATGTCGGTCGCGTAGAAGCATGCAGCCGCTGCAACGCGGGGATCGAGTGCGGCGCGATAGGCGAGATGTCCCCCCAGGCAGACGCCCATCGTCGCAAGCCGCCCGGTACAGGCGGGATGCGCAGCAAGGCCGTCGAGCGCTGCGACCGCATCCGCGTCGAAGGCGTGAACCGGTTTCGTGACCTTCAGCGCGTTGCCGCGATCGGTGCCGGCCACGTCGTAGCGCAGCACCGTCCCGGGTCGCTCATACTCATGATAGACCTCGGGCACCGCGACGCAAAAGCCGTGACCGGCGACATAGGCAGCAAGCCGGCGGATCGGGTCCGTAACCTGGTAGATCTCCGAGAACAGCAGAACCCCGGGATAGCGCCCCTCGACCGCGGGACGGAACAGGTGCGTGCGCATGACGCCGCCTGGTGACGGCATGGCATCATCCGAAGGAGTGCCGCTGGCGATCCGAGGGATATCGATGAATTCGTCGCTGCGGATGATCATGGGGTAGGGGGCTGTCCTGCGGGGGAATGGGGAATGGTCAGCACGCTTTGTGCGCCGACCGGCTCGGCGCTTCTGACGTCGAAGCTGCCACCGAGCTGGCGCGCTAGCGTAGTGGCGATCTTCAGGCCGAGACTCGTCGAGCCGCGCGTGTCGAATCCCTCGGGCAGTCCGGCGCCGTCGTCGGTCACGCAAAGCTGCAACCCGGTGGCGGTCTGGACGAGATCGACCCGGATGCTGCCATGATCGCGTCCCACCAGCCCATGCTCGATCGCGTTGGCGATCGCCTCCGCCATGATCAGCGCAACGGGGATCAGCGCGTCGGGGGGGAGCATGACGCCGGGCGGCGCGGAAACCGAGTGGACGATACCGGGATTGCCGCCCGCCTCGATCACGTCGGCAGTCAGTTGGTGCAGGAACTGGTCGAGCGCGATCAGCGATCCGCTGGTATCGTAGAGCTGCCGCTGGATCCGGCCGATCAGCGTGATCTTGGTCGCTGCATTGTCGAGCGCGAGAGCCGCGGCGGGGTCGGCGATACCGCGCTTCTGCAACGCCAGGACGGCCCCGATCATCTGGAGGTTATTCGATACGCGGTGCTGCAATTCGCGGAACAGCACCTCTGTCCGATCAGCCAGCAGCCCGCTGCGCAGCGCAAGGTCGGCGTTGCGTTCGCGCTCGTCGCGCAGCTGGTGATTGGCCTGCTGCATCCAGTGGACCAGCGCGATGTCGACGGCAGCAACAGCAGCATAGAAGAGCAGTGCCACCGCGGTATCGACGCCGAGTGTGAACCCTTGGCGTGGCGCGATGAAATAATACCAGGCCAGCACACCGCACAGCAGCGCAGCCGCCGAACCGGGACCGCGCCCGAGCAGGAAGGACGAGATGATGACCGCCGGGAAGAAGGTCAGGAACGGAAAACCGGGCGGCAGCAGGTGATCGACGCCGATCCGGATCGCGCAGGCAGCGATGGAGAGGGCGACCGCAACGCCGTACGCGATGGCGCGGCGATCCCATAGCAGCGGCAGACGTTCGAGGAAACGGAGTGGGGTGGCGGTCACACGGGTGTCGTAACAGTGTAGCCCGCCGCTTCCAAATCTTGGATGCGGCGGGTGACACTCTGCGCGGCGATCAACGGGGTTTGACGAACTTGAGCGTCATCCGGTCGCTTTCGCCGATCGCGGCATAGCGCGCGCGGCCAACATCGCCCTCGGCGTAATTGGGCGGCAGGGTCCACACGCCCTTGGGATAGTCATGCGTATCCTTCGGGTTCGCATTCACCGCGCTCTCGCCTGCCAGCTTGAATCCTGCCTTGGTGGCATAGGCGATGACCGAAGACCGCTTCATATAGCCGCTCTTGCCTTCCTCGATCTTGCCCGACGCTTCGGGCAGATGGTGTTCGACAAGGCCAAGCGTGCCGCCGGGCTTGAGCATCGCGAACATCTGCTCGAACGCGGCCTGGGTCTGATCGGCGGCCCCGAACCGCCAGTTGTGCACGTTGCGGAAGGTCAGCACGACGTCCGCCGAGCCTGCGGGAACGGTCGGCTGGCCAGCGACTGCCGGGAACATGGCATAGCGCAGCGCGCGATAGGCTTCGGGCATCGCCTGGCGCTTGGCCCGGACAGCTGCGAGACCCTTCTCGCTCGGCGCAGCGGCATAAAGCGTGCCGCGGGCCGCGAGATAGGGCGCAAGGATCTCGGTATACCAGCCGCCGCTGGGCCAGATCTCGACGACCGTGTCACCAGGCTTCACACCGAAAAACGCCAGCGTCTGGGCGGGGTGGCGGAAAGCGTCGCGCGCGATCGTCGCGGGCGTTCGCGTCCCGGCTTTGGTCGCCGCGACGAGAGCGGCGCTCGGCGCGGGATCGGGTGCGGCATACGCCGCTGTGGCGGCCGACAGGCCGGCAGCGATAACCAAGGCAAGGCGCGTCATAGGACCTCCAGTCAGAAGCCAGCAACATAGCGCCCTAATCTGACGGGCCGCAACCCGCCTACAGTCTCGGTTTCCCCTGACCATTTGCGAGAGCTCGCAGCGGCCAGCTGATAAGGTTTGAAGTGAAGATGCGCCGGGCCGACGAGACTTTCGCCGGCCCGGCCTCGGCATCAGTCCGCGCGGGGCTGAGCCGGCGTGAACCCGCCATCCTCGTCCATCACGCGTAGAATGCCGTCGTCGATCGCAAACACCGCGCCGCGGATCTCGAGATCGCCGGCAGCCTCTGCATCGCGGACGAACGGGAAGGTCCGCAGATTTTCAATCGCGTCCGAACGGCAGCCTGCTCCATCGCCTCGCGAGCCTCTTCAGACTTCAGATCGGCATGATCCTTGGCGACGGACTCGCGTGCGCCATCGAGCAGATGCACCCAGTCACTGATGAAGCCACCCTGGCCGCGCTCTGCCTTGTCGAACGTGCCTGCGAGCGCCGCCTTGCAGCCGCCGCACTGGCCATGGCCGAGTACGACGATCTCGCCGACCTTGAGCTGCGTGACCGCAAATTCCACCGCGGCAGAAACGCCGTGATAGCCGCCGCCCGTCTCGAACGGCGGAACGAGGTTGGCGACGTTGCGGACGACGAACATCTCACCAGGCAACGTGTCGAAGATCTGCGCGGGTTCGACCCGGCTGTCCGAACAGGCGATCACCATGACGCGCGGTTCCTGTCCGACTTTCAATTTCTCCCAACGGTCATGCTGGCGGCGCCAGTCGGCGTCCGAAACCGCTGGTATCCATCTACAAGATCGGCAAAATCAGTCATTGTGTATCGTCTCCCGGGATACGGCCAAAACGGCCAATTTCAGAAACCCCTTGTCATGCGAGCGGTTCCCCGGGAAGCCCGCAACACTGCCGATCCTGCGATAGGGCGAGCGATCTGCCCCGCGAGTGGCGCAGGTACGGGGGAATCGTAGGCACGCCCCCCGCACGGAGGAATTGCGCGACCATGGGGTTGGTCAGGCCCTATGCCATGGGCAGGGGCTCCGGCGCCATGGACAGGGCGCTGCCGCGCGCAGCATTGCGCTACGAGGATATTTTGCGCTCGCCTGATCAGCGCTTTCGCTGGGGCTGGTAGCGACACCCGCCGCGCACAAACCGCATGGCTCAGTGGACGCCGCAAACATCCTATATTGGTACGGAGTGTTGCCCTTATTCGGGGTTCGCCAACGGATACCTCGCGAGCCTAAGCGAGTATTAGATCCGCTGCGGTCGATCTTGGCGTCAGTTGCCGGGGTCATGATGCGCTAGCGCCTGTCAGTAAGCGTGGGCGAGTCCCTCGACGGGCAAAGGAATGTGTCTTCGGCTCGCGACTGACACCATCTTCCGAAACGTGGAGTATCTTGGCAAATTGATGCGCTGACGCGTCTTGCCTTGTCGAACGGACTTGGCCCGGGTCTCGCTGGGGTCAGGTCCGCAGCCACGAGGCAACCGCCGGACTGGAATGCGTCCCTCCCAGAATTGGTAATAAAAAGGTAATTTTCGCATTAGATTCGGAAAATGAATTTGATATAGGTAGCGGCGCCTAGACATCGACCTGGCTACCAAAAGAATACCGGGCGATTCGCGGGATTTACGGGTGCAGGCATGGGCTGCATCGGGATGGCGCGATGGCGCCTATGAAAAGGGGCTTTGACCAATGGTTTTTCCTAAGCAGATGTTGCTCGCATCCACCGGCGTGGTCGCCAGCGCGATCGCCGGGCTGATCGCGCCTGCGGGTGCACAGACCGCGTCGTCGTCGGCCCCGCCAGCCGCCGCCGAGCAGCCCGCATCCGCGCAGACACCCCCCACGCAGGCCGCCCCCTCGGGAGACGCGGACAGCGACATCGTCGTCACCGGTATCCGCGGCAGCCTGCGCAGCGCGATCGCGGTCAAGCGCGAGGCCAATGCCGTGGTCGACGTGATTAGCGCCGAAGCGATCGGCAAGTTTCCCGACCGCAACGTCGCTGAATCGCTGTCGCACATCCCGGGCGTGAGCATCGATCGGCGCTTCGGCGAGGGCGAGAAGGTCGCCATCCTTGGTACCGATCCCGCGCTGAACCGGATGCTGCTCGACGGTCATGCGCTCGCGTCGGCGGATTGGGGCGGCAACGACAATGACCCGTCGAGCCGCACCTTCAACTATTCGTTGCTCGCGCCCGAACTCGTCGACCGGCTGGAGGTGTACAAGTCGCCCGAGCCGCGGATCGAGGAGGGTAGCCTTGGCGGCACCGTCATCGTCCGCACCCGCCGGCCGCTCGAGCTCAAGGCCAATTCGATTTTCGCGTCGGGCGGCTATTCGTACAACGACCGTTCGGACAAGGGCAATGTCCGCGGCTCGGGGCTGTACAGCTGGAAAAACGATGCGGAGACGTTCGGTGTGTTGGTCGCCGCGACCTATGACAAGCAGAGCCTGACGCGCGCCGGCGTGGAATTCTTCGGCTATGACAATGCCGCGGCGAATGCGGACGGCACCTATAACAGCCCGTTCGTCAACCGCGCGCAGGACGGCACGCTCAGCCTGAAGAGCCCGGGTGCGACCATCACCGGCGGAACAATTGCGGATCTCTACAAGGCCGCTTCGCCGTTCGGCATCAACTATGCCTATTTCCAGCAGACGCGCGAGCGCAAGAGCGTGTCCGGCACCGTGCAGTACCGCCCCAGCTCGGAGCTGACGCTGACGCTCAACGGCCTGCACATCAACGGCAATTACGACAATTACAGCCAGTCGATGTACACCATTCCCGGGGCCTGGACGGGTAACGTGCTGCAGTCGGCCAATATCAGCAACGGGGTCGTCAACGCCGCGACCTTCGGTGCTGCCACGAGCCAGAGCGCGCAGCTCGACACGCTCGTCCGCAAGACCAAGCTGACCACCGATAATCTGAACCTGTTCGCGGATTGGGAAGGCGATGACGGCGCCAAGGTGTCGTTCGCGGGTGGCTGGAGCCGGGCGAGGGGCGGGCGCAATCCCGAATATCTGTTCAACGTGCAGACCAGACTGCCGTTCAGCTATGCCTTCACCAACGATACGGCGACGGTCAACTTCACCGGCGACCCGACCAACCCTGCAAACTACTTCACCAACCCGAACAACAATCCCGCACAGATCGAGGGCAGCCCGGTGCTGGTCGGCGGCGCGCAGTTGAACGCCGCGCAGATCGGCGGACTCGATTATAGCGTGACGACCGATCGCGACATCTTCGGCGGCTATGATGCGACGATCCCGGTTTCGTTCGGGCCGTTCACGCAGCTGATGCTCGGCGCGCGCGTCACCGACCATGTCAACCGCATCGACGGCCGCGGCATCAACACCTATCTCACCACGTCCCAGCTCGCATCGCAGCTCAACGTGCCGACTGCGTCGACCCCGGACGGCACATTCAGCGGCAGCGGCGGGTTGGGCAACGCGACTCAGTATCTGAACCTGTCCGAACAGTCGGTGATCGACATCCTGGCGAATGCGATCAATTCGCCGCTGATCCGCAAGATCGGCGCGTCAACCCGGGTCAAGGAAACCGTCGCGGCGAGCTATGCGCAGCTCAATTTCGAGCAGAGCGGCTTTCGCGGCAATATCGGCGGCCGGCTGGTCTATACCAAGGACGTGTCGGACTATGCGCTGACGCTGTCGACCGCGGCCAACCCCAACCCCGTGCCGACCCCGACGACGACATCGACCGACTATCTGAAGTTCCTGCCGAGTTTCAATATTGCCTATGAGGCGAGTTCGTCGCTTATCTTCCGCGGTGCGGTCGCCAAGGTGATCTCGCGGCCACGCTATCAGGATCTGGCGGCATCGATCTCGCAAAACGATACGACGCGCGATGCGGGTGGCGGCAATCCCAATCTGAAGCCGTATGAGTCGACCAATTACGAGCTGACCGCGGAATTCTACCCGCGTCCGGGCAGCCTGCTCGCGGTCGAGGCCTTCCGTCGCGACATCAGCAACTACATCATCACGACCCGGACCGAGGGGGTGACGCTGTTCAATTCGCTGACCGGGCGGCTGGAGAACAATTACAGCGTTTCGCAGCCGATCAACGGCGGCAAGGCGAAGGTGAACGGGATCCTCGTTTCCGGGCAGAGCGAGATCTGGGGCGGGTTCGGGCTCCAAGCGAATTATACCTATCAGGACAGCACGACCTCCTCGACCGACGCGTCGGGCGCCGATCTCAACCTTCCCTATCTGTCGAAGCACACCGTCAACGTGATCCCCTATTTCGAAAGCGGACCGTTCCAGGCGCGGTTGAGCTACAA
Organism: Sphingomonas sp. Ant20; assembly: GCF_000783375.1. NCBI lineage: Bacteria > Pseudomonadati > Pseudomonadota > Alphaproteobacteria > Sphingomonadales > Sphingomonadaceae > Sphingomonas > Sphingomonas sp. Ant20. The sequence goes on along the minus strand of NZ_JRVI01000298.1, from coordinate 11,169 downwards.
TTACCGGACGAAGTATTTCCGCACGATTGGCCGTCTCGGCTCGCGCGAAATGGTCGCCGCGTATAACCAGCTCGATCTGTCGGCAGGGTTCAATCTGACCAAGCAGGTCACGCTGTCGCTCAACGCGCAGAACCTGCTCGACGAGACCTATCGCCAGTATAACGCGACGCCCGATCGGCCCACGGCCTTCTACAAGAACGGGCGGACCTATGTCGCGTCGCTGTCCTTCCGGCTGTAGGTCTGGCGGCCGCTAGATAGGCCGCGCCTAGTCTCGCTCGCCCGGAGACCGCCTGTCTGCAGACGGCTCTGTGGCGAGCGGGCGTTCATGGCTTAACGGGGTGGCGTGGCGCGCCGGAGCGGCAACCCCGCCTTTGCTGGACCTCTATGAAGAAGCCGACCGCCACCCGGGTCGCTATTTAGCCAAGGGCCGCACGATCGCCGGACGTGCCAGGCTCTTTGGACAGTTGGAGATAGGCGGGGTCGAACGCGGCCAGATCGACCAGCGCCGGCCAGTCGTGGATCGTCAGGCGTCGGGCCTCGAGCGACAGCAAGCCGTCACGGCGCAGCTCTTGAAGCGCACGATTGGTGTGGATGGACGTCAGCGCACAGGCATCCCCCAGATGAAACTGGGTCAACGGCAGCGCACAGCTGCCGTCCTGCACCAGCCCAACCCGGTCCATTCGCAGATATAGCTCGCACAACAGATGTGCGATTCGCTGTTTGGCACTGCGTTGCCCGACATTGAGCGTCCAGGCGCGCTGGATCGCGGCGGCGGTCAGCGATTCCCACCACAGGGCCTGCGTCAGGGGCGGGTGGTCGATGGCAAGCACGGCTAGCATCGGGGCATCGACCACCGCAACGCGTGCAGGGGTGATCGCGGCGATCGTCTGGTCCATCCCCGCCAGCAGGAAGACGTCGAAGTCACAGACATCGCCCGGGAGATAAAAGGCGACGATCCGACGGCGCCCATCGACGAGCATCGTGTAGCGGCACGCCCAGCCGTCAAGCAGGACATGGATCCCGCTTGGCTGCATCCCCCGGTCGAGCAACACCGTCCGACCGGAAATCGGCCCGGCCTTGGCCGCAAGCAACGTGTTAAGCGCGACCTCCTCCGCAGTCGACAGGGGATGCCGGTCGCGCAGCTTCTGGACGAGCTTGTCCGCCGCGGG
>NZ_JRVI01000298.1:0-5000 GCF_000783375.1 Sphingomonas sp. Ant20 | reverse complement strand
TTACTGCAGCTTCAGAGTGGCATTAGGAAGAAACTGTGTAGCATAGGTGGGAGGCTTTGAAGCATCGGCGCCAGCTGATGTGGAGCCATAGGTGAAATACCACCCTGTTTGTTTCTGATGTCTAACCTCTTCCGTAAGCCGGAACAGGGACCTCTGTGGCGGGTAGTTTGACTGGGGCGGTCGCTCCTAAAGAGTAACGGAGGCGCGCAATGGTGGGCTCAGGACGGTCGGAAACCGTCTGTTAGAGTGCAATGGCATAAGCCGCCTGACTGCGAGACTGACAAGTCGAGCAGAGACGAAAGTCGGTCATAGTGATCCGGTGGTCCCTCGTGGAAGGGCCATCGCTCAACGGATAAAAGGTACGCCGGGGATAACAGGCTGATAACCCCCAAGAGCTCATATCGACGGGGTTGTTTGGCACCTCGATGTCGGCTCATCACATCCTGGGGCTGGAGCAGGTCCCAAGGGTTTGGCTGTTCGCCAATTAAAGTGGTACGTGAGCTGGGTTCAGAACGTCGCGAGACAGTTTGGTCCCTATCTGCCGTGGGCGTCGAAATTTGAGAGGAGTTGACCCTAGTACGAGAGGACCGGGTTGAACATACCTCTGGTGTACCAGTCGTTCTGCCAAGAGCGCAGCTGGGTAGCTATGTATGGACGGGATAACCGCTGAAAGCATCTAAGCGGGAAGCCTCCCTCGAGATAAGATTTCATAGAGCCGTCGGAGACCACGACGTTGATAGATCGGATGTAGAAGTGCGGTAACGCATGGAGCTAACCGATACTAATTGCTCTATTCGCGCTTGAGAGTCTCACACCATCAATGACAACACTGGGTTCGCCCAGCACGTCAGACGATAGTGCGGATGATTAAGACGACGCCAGATTGCCAATCCCCTCGCCGTCGAGGGATTGGTCGAACACACTACAAACCTTGCACGGTATCGATTTTAAAACCCTCAACACCCGCCGCAAGGCGAGGCTCGAGGGACCCAGATATCACAGTGACGCATGTCGCACCGGCTCCATTGCCTGGTGGCTATAGCGTCGGTGTCCCACCCGATCCCATTCCGAACTCGGCCGTGAAACCCGCCTGCGCCAATGGTACTATCGCTCAAGCGATGGAAGAGTAGGTCGTCGCCAGGCATTGAAGCCCGTGCGACATGCATCACACGATATCTAAACCCATTCACAATCTCATCTACCCTTACGTCCCTAACCGGACCGTCGCGGGGTGGAGCAGCCCGGTAGCTCGTCAGGCTCATAACCTGAAGGTCACAGGTTCAAATCCTGTCCCCGCAACCATCTTAATTTGCAAAGCCTCCCCGGAAACCCCCGCGGAGGTTTTTGCGTTTCCGCTCCAGCGCTTAGCTCTAGCATTGACGCAAACTCGCCGCGAAGATGGATCGTAAGTACGCCGTTTTCCGGTTTCAACACCACGGTGTCGATCAGCGAACGGATGCGCTCGAACGCCTGTGAGCGGAGCGCATCATCCTCAAATGCATCGGTCAGCCGTCCGACCTTCTGGCGGTACGTGTTGCCAAGATCCGCATGTAGTAAGTTGGTAGGCGTCGGTACATTAAATGCGCGTTCCGCTTCGGCAAGCAACGTGCCTCGTCGCTCGGCCCACTCCCTCATTTCCGCAATGAACATCGAGGCATCCACACCCTTGAGGATGGCTGCCTTGGCAAGGGCGATCTGCCGGTCGATCTCCATCAATTCGAGATCGCGCTGCGGTTGATTGTCGGTCGCGCTTGCCTCCAGTCGCGCCGTCTCCTTCGCATCCTCGTCGAGGAATACCGCGAGCACCTCGTCACGCACCATCTCGTTCGCGAGACCGGATAGGATGCGGGCGTCGAGATCGTCCTGGCGGATGGTCAGACGGTTCCCACAAAAGGCGGGGCCTTTCTTTGATGCCCCCTGACAGCCGAACCGCGTGGGACCAGATTTGGCATAGCTCGAACCGCATTCGCCGCAGGTCATCTTGCCGGATGTCAGATATTTCGGGCGCTGCTGTGCGAAGAAGGGCAGGGCAGGGACGGCGTCCCGGGCCTTCATCGGGCCACGCCGCAGCGACTGTTGCCGGTCCTTGACGCTCTGCCATAACGTGTCGCTGACGATGCGCAGGTCTGGTGCTGCGACCGTGGTAGCCTGCTGCTCTTCTGCATTCAGGAATGCATGTCGTTTACCGGTATCGGGATTCTTGCGGTACGTCTGGCGGGCGTAAGCGCGTCTACCGACATAAAGTTGGTTGTTGAGAATGCCAGTACCACGCTCGGCGTTGCCGGTCAGCGTGTTGGGCGTCCATGCAGGTGGATTGCTCGAAGTTGCCCGATCACGTCGACCGCTGCGCGGGGGCGGTACGCCTTCCTCGTTAAGGCGGCGGACTATGCTGCCGGACGATACGCCAGCAGCATAGTCTTCGAAGATCCGTACGACGATAGCGGCTTGCGCCGGCACGATCTGCTGCAGACCCCTGGTACGTTCGCCGTTCAGGTCGTAGGCGATGCGTTTCTCATAGCCATATGCCGTGCCGCCGGGATTCTTTCCCATTGCGTGCCGCTTGATCAGAGCATCGCGAGTTTTCTCGCTGGTCGCGGCAATCTGTTCGGGGTTGATCGTTCCCATCATGCCGATTTGCAGCGCCCCGACCTCACCTTCCTTACGTGTGACAAGGAGGATGCCGCGGAACATCAGTCTTTCGTACAGCGAAGCATGTCCGCCTGGCTTCGCGACACCCGGTCCATCTCATCTGCGAACACTACGTCAACGCCCCCGGTTCCTACCGCGGCAAGTAACGCCTGTAGCCCGGCCCGGTGGATTGTTGCGCCGGACTGCGAACCATCTGTGTAGCAGCCGACCTCGGTCCATTTTCGCTGTGCGAGGCCGCGACGGTACATCGTCAACTGCGTGGCGATCGATAGCGGATCTTGGATCCGTCGAATAGCGTGCATACAGCAGTACGCGCATCAGCTTTCCTCAACCTCGTTTCGCTGAACGTTCCCGTCTACATCATAGCCTTCGGCTGTTCTGTTTAGAGCAGCTCGTCTTCGGAACTCGGCTCGTGCAAGATCGCGCGCCAGCAGCTTTGATAGCTCGATGGCCAAGCTGCTGGAGCAGCGGAGTGGGGGCGTCGGTCGCACATCACCTACATAGCCGCCAGCAAGACTGGCCTTCCCGTCCTACCCCCCTAGAGAAGAATCTGCCGCTAACCCGTCGCGGAGATTAGTGAAAACTGGTGGAAAGCCGCCTGTCCGCTTTCGGGAGGCGAACGGCGTAAGCGGACGTTCGTTCAGATAGCTGGGCAGGGGGCTGCATCGCCGTTCTGGGTGGGAATCCGCCGGTCCGCTTTGGAGTACGGAAACGCCTTTCCGGGCATTCGTTCACATGGCGTAAGAAGGCAGCTACGAGCTTTTCTTTTTTACGGCCTATGCCCGGAGCCCGGAATCTGCCCTTGAAATGGTGCGCGTGTCGATGTTTGCCTGGTAAGATGCGTCCAACGATGGAAACCACAACGACCACCCTTGTAGCTAACGCGATTGGGCCGAGCGCTCGCCGACAGGCTATTCTTGTGCTTAACTAATCTAGCGGCATCCAGCATCGCCACCTTTGAAGCTCGACAGGACTTCCATAGTAACATGGCTTGGGATCACGAAGAAAATCAATGTCCGTTGGCGGCGATCGATCGTCGTTGGAGGATGTCCATCGCTTTTGGCATCAGGCCGAACGGGCGTATTTCGAACCTGACGAGTTCCGGGTTGCCATCCAGGCCGCCATTCAAACGGCGCGGCAGGTCTCATTCGTTCTACAAAAGAATAAGGCGCTCATCCCGGATTTCGAAGAGTGGTATAAAGAACGGCAAGCTAAGCTGGCAGCCATTCCGCTCATGCGCTGGATGGTTGAAGCTCGCAATCAGATCGAAAAGCAGGGCGATCTGGAGGCGCACAGTTTTGTGAGCGCGGAGATTGTCGCCTCTCACCTGAACGAAGGCCCCAAGATACAAGTACCTGCCAAACTCACGGACGCGCCGCTGGCTTTGATCAAAAGCGTTCCCGATTCTCTTGTCGGCCAGCATATCAAGAAGGACGGCGTGTTGCGTATACGCCGTCGCTGGATCGAAAATTCGCTGCCCAACACGGAACTGCTGGATGCGGTGGCGACAGCCTATGGGCATCTATCTCAACTGGTTCGATCGGCGCACGAGCAGATGGGACTGGTCGCACCTGTCTCCACTAACGTGAACACCGGGGAGCAATTCGCGGAGGGAGATCAAGAAGGCCGTCTTCCGTGCATGATCGGGCATGAAGACGCCCGCACTCTTGATGTGTGGCTTGCGACAGGCAAGCCGCTAGAATTTCAAGTGATTCAGAAGAAGCTCGGTCGAGAAGAAATGATTGCGGAAGGGCCAAAGCTCGAAAAGCGATATGGCATCAACCCGTCCACGATGTACGCCGACAGCGGCAAAGTTCATGACCATGCGCGATCGCTTTTCGGAGCGGCGCGCAGAATGTTCGAGAAGGACGGCTACCATATCACTATGGTCATTCTTCTTCGGAATGGAAAACCGATCGACTTTCGCGAACTCCTGTGAAGGGCGGTGACAAATCAGGCCACAGGACCGCCGGCGCATTGCCGGTGGGGGCGGAGTAAAATCCGGCCATTTGGTAAGCTGCTCCCTTTGCGGAGCGGCGGGGATGTTTGTCGTGGAAAGCTACGCAGCGGTCAGAGGTTTGTGTTCGTCGAAGGCATAGTCGCCGGGAAGCGGCGGAGGTGTTCGGGCTGAACCGGGATACGGTCCGCAAGATGTGCCTGTATTCGGCACGCCCGGATACCGCCGGACGAAGCCTCCGACCAAGCCGAAGCTCGGGGCGCTCCTACCGGCTATCGACGCAATCCTGGCGGCCGACCGTGAGGCACCGCGCAAGCAGCAACACACGGCAAAGCGGATCTTCGAGCGTCTGCGCGACGAGCATGGGTATACGGGCGGCTACACGATGGTGAAA
>NZ_JRVI01000297.1:0-14635 GCF_000783375.1 Sphingomonas sp. Ant20 | reverse complement strand
CGCGCCGCGGCCTGCCGCTCCGCGCGGTCGCACCCAATGCGGTCACCGCACTTGCCCTGTGTTCGGGTCTCAGCGGCGTCCGGTTCGCGATCGGCGGCCAATGGGAAAGCGCGGTCGCGATGATCATGGTCGCGGGTGTGCTCGACGGGCTCGACGGCCGGATCGCGCGCATGCTCCACGGCGAGAGCCGGTTCGGCGCAGAACTCGATTCGCTGTCCGATGCGATCTCCTTCGGCGTCGCGCCTGCACTGATCGTCTATCTCTGGTCGCTCGCCGCGCTGCCCCGAATGGGCTGGATCTGCGCGCTGATCTTCGCCGTGTTCTGCGCGCTCCGCCTCGCGCGCTTCAACGCCAAGATCGACGAGAGCCATCAGCCGCACAAATCCGCGGGCTTCCTGACCGGTGTGCCCGCGCCGGCCGGGGCAGGGCTCGCGCTCATGCCGATGTTCTTCTGGTTCTGGACCGACGAACCGTTCTTCGCCTCGCCCTATATCGTCGCACCCTGGATCGCGTTCGTCGCGCTGCTGATGGTGTCGAGTATCGCGACCTGGTCGTGGAGTTCGCTCAAGCTGCGTCGTAACGTCCGGTTCGAGGCGATCGCGCTCGTCGTCCTGCTCGGTGCCGCGCTCGTCAGCGCCCCCTGGCACACGCTCAGCGTCATCTGCCTTCTCTATATCGTCTCGATGCCGTTCAGCATCGCCAGCTATGCCAGGGTCCGCCGCCAGCGCGCCGGCGTCCGTAGCGGCGAGACGTCCGCCAAACCGGGTCTCTGATCCGGCCTATCGAGCCCCGGGCCCGCCGGCCCGGGGCAGACCCGGAAAGTTCGATCCCCATGTAATCCACAAGCCGGCCACGCCCGTGGATCAGTAAAGGCGCCTGTCGATCAGCGCCCAGGTCAAACCGCCAAAGTTCAGGCGGCGGCATTCCAGCGCTGCGACGGCTGCGGCATGCCGGTCGAAGACCAGCGGCGGACCGCGATGCGGCGCTCGGCGCGCGCTAGCGTCTGCAACGGGGCGAAGGCCGGCTCGACATTGCCCGATGCCAGGCTGACGATGCGCGACCATTGCGGTGCGATCGACGTCAGGATCACCGCGGTCGCGACTGCGAACGACCCCGAGAACACCATGAAGCTCACTATCATCATCCCGCTCATCTTCCCGCTCGCCTTCCCTGCAAATGCGAACATTGTGTTAAGGTTCGCAACACCCGGTCGAAAACATCGTTCCGTTCGTCGCATTTGGATCACCGCCGTTCCGGGGTGATTCTACGCCGAGTCGAACCTCTGTTCTGTTCTGACCCCGTTATGTTCTTATTGCGTTCTTTTGTCAAGTCGGACGTAAGCCGTTGCATTTGGCGCGGTCCCCGGCTAAGGGCCGCGCCTCTAACCCCGCATGGGAGGCATCATAGCCCGGTGCGTTTCGGTCATTCGGCCGGCACGTCATCCGCTTCCCAGAGGCACAACCGGAAGGACATATCCTATGGCGGCACCAGTCGTCTCGATGCAGCAGCTCATTGAAACGGGCGCACATTTTGGTCACCAGACGCATCGCTGGAACCCCAAGATGAAGCCTTACATCTTCGGTGACCGCAACGGCGTCCACATCCTCGACCTCTCGCAGACCGTGCCGCTCTTCGCGCGCGCGCTCGAATTCGTCTCGTCGGCCGTCGCCGGCGGTGGCAAGGTCCTGTTCGTCGGCACCAAGCGCCAGGCGCAGGAGCCCGTCGCCGACGCCGCACGTCGCGCAGGTCAGCACTTCGTCAACCATCGCTGGCTGGGCGGCATGCTCACCAACTGGAAGACCATCTCGGGTTCGATCAAGCGTCTGAAGACGCTCGAGGAAATGCTGTCGGGTGACACCGTCGGCCTGACCAAGAAGGAAGTGCTCCAGCTCACCCGCGAGAAGGACAAGCTCGAGCTTTCGCTCGGCGGCATCCGCGACATGGGCGGCATTCCCGACGTGATGTTCGTGATCGACGCGAACAAGGAAGAGCTGGCGATCAAGGAAGCAAACACGCTGGGTATTCCCGTCGTCGCGATCCTCGATTCGAACGTCTCGCCGGACGGCATCGCCTTCCCGGTGCCCGCGAACGACGACGCCGCGCGCGCCATCCGCCTCTACTGCGAAGCCATTGCAATCGCAGCGACTCGTGGTGGCCAGGAGCAGCAGCGCCGGACCGGTGCCGACATCGGTGCGATGGTCGAGCCGCCGAAGGAAGAGGCGATCGCCGAGCCGACCGTCGAGCCGACCGCCGACACGACGCAGGTTGCGGCGAACGCCGAGACCGCCGCAGAGTTCGCGGCCGAGGGTGAGCGCCAGATCGACGCATAAGCGTCGTCGCCGAACCGTCATGCGGGCGGGGTAGGGCATCTGGCCTTACCTCGCCCGCAACTACATTCAGACTAAAGAGGATTTACGGACATGGCTGATATCACGGCAGCAATGGTCAAGGATCTGCGCGAAAAGAGCGGCGCGGGCATGATGGACTGCAAGAAGGCGCTCAGCGAGAATGCCGGCGACATGGAGCAGGCGATGGACTGGCTGCGGACCAAGGGTCTCGCCGCCGCCGCCAAGAAGTCCAGCCGCACCGCGGCCGAGGGTCTGGTCGGCGTCGCCGTTTCGGGCACCAAGGGTGCTGCGGTCGAGGTCAACTCGGAAACCGATTTCGTCGCAAAGAACGATCAGTTCCAGTCGTTTGTCCGTGACGTGACGCAGATCGCGCTCGCCACCGGCGGTGACATCGACTCGCTCAAGACGCAGGCGATGCCATCGGGCAAGACCGTCGAGGAAGTCCTGACGAACAACGTCGCGACGATCGGCGAGAACCAGTCGCTGCGCCGTTCGCGCACGCTCGAAGTCAGCAAGGGTGCGGTCGTTCCGTACATTCACAACGCGGCATCGCCGGGCCTCGGCAAGATCGGCGTGCTCGTCGCGCTCGAGTCGGAGGCGTCGGACGAGGTGCTCCAGACGCTCGGCAAGCAGCTCGCGATGCACATCGCAGCGGCGTTCCCGAAGGCGCTGAACGAGGCCGATCTCGACGAAGCCGAGATCGAGCGTGAGCGCGCGATCGCGACCGAAAAGGCCGCCGATTCGGGCAAGCCTGCTGATATCATTGCAAAGATGGTCGAAGGCGGCATCGCCAAGTACCGCAAGGAGCACGCCCTGGTCAGCCAGCTGTTCGTGATGGACGGCAAGACCAAGATCTCGGACGTCGTCGCCAAGGCCGGCAAGGACGCGGGCGCCGAGATCAAGCTGGTGGACTATGTCCGCTTCCAGCTCGGCGAAGGCATCGAGAAGGAGCAGTCCGACTTCGCCGCCGAAGTCGCTGCCGCCTCGGGCGTCCCCCAGGCGTAACAACGCCCTCCCTCTCCCGTCCGGGGAGAGGGAAGGGGCCCACGGCCACTCGGCCGTGGGAAGGGTGAGGGGAGTGGCGAGGTCTCGAACCTCACGCCCCTCATCCGGCTCCGCTGGTCTACCGTCTCCCCGAGGGGAGAAAGATCACGGAGTAGCCGTGCGCTACTCCGTGATCCCCGCGCAGGCGGGGATCCAGACCCTAGGCGGTCGGTGTCGCTCGCGACGCCAGCCCCTCCATCTCCGCGGAAATGACGGCATTTCCCCTCGCGCGCCCTCCTGCGGTCGACGATTTTCCGTCTCCTGACCGCTCAGAGTCCACACAGGCACGTCGCAGCGCTTCACATCCCCGGCCTCGCCGCCTAAGGTCCGCGCCGCCCCGCCAATCACAATTCGAGATTTATGACGCCTCCGCGCTTCAAACGCATTTTGCTCAAACTGTCGGGCGAAGTCCTGATGGGACCCGCCGGTCTTTCGATCGATCCCACCGTCACTGCACGCGTCGCCGGCGAGATCGCCGACGTCCGCGCCAAGGGCTATGAGATCTGCATCGTCGTCGGGGGTGGCAACATCTTCCGTGGCCTCGCCGCCGCCGCCAAGGGCTTCGAGCGCGCGACCGCCGATTATATGGGTATGCTCGCGACCGTGATGAACGCGCTCGCGGTGCAGAACGCGCTCGAGCAGATCGGCATCGACACGCGCGTCCAGTCGGCGATCCCGATGGCGAGCGTCTGCGAACCCTTCATCCGGCGTCGCGCCGAACGGCACCTCGAAAAGGGCCGCGTCGTGATCTTCGCGGCCGGTGTCGGCAGCCCCTATTTCACCACCGATTCGGGCGCCGCGCTGCGTGCTGCCGAAATGAAGTGCGACGCGCTGTTCAAGGGCACGTCGGTCGACGGCGTCTACAGCGCCGATCCGAAAAAGGACCCGGACGCAACGCGCTACGAGACGATCTCGTACAGCACGGTGCTGTCCGAGGACCTCAAGGTCATGGACGCGAGCGCGATCGCTTTGTGCCGCGACAATGATATCCCGATCGTCGTCTTCAACATCCGCGAACCCGGCAATCTTGCCGCGGTGCTGGCGGGTGATGGCGTGTCGACGATCGTCCAGAACGAGCAGGAGAGTTAAGATGGCAGCGTATGACAAGAGCGACCTGGAACGCCGCATGGCGGGTGCCGTCGAAGCGCTGAAGCACGATCTGGCCGGGCTTCGCACCGGCCGCGCGTCGACCGCGCTGCTCGATCCGGTGATGGTCACGGTCTACGGCTCATCGATGCCGCTCAACCAGGTCGCGACCGTGTCGGCGCCCGAGCCGCGGATGCTGTCGGTGCAGGTCTGGGACAAGTCGAATGTCGGCCCGACCGACAAGGCGATCCGCTCCGCCGGGCTGGGTCTCAACCCGATCGTCGACGGTCAGACGCTGCGTCTGCCGATTCCCGATCTGACCGAGGAGCGTCGCAAGGAACTCGCCAAGCTCGCCGGCCAATATGCTGAAAAGGCCCGCATTGCGGTCCGTAACGTCCGTCGCGACGGGATGGATTCGCTGAAGGTCGACGAGAAGAAGGGCGTGTTCGGCGAGGACGAGCGCAAGCGTCACGAAGTCGAGGTGCAGAAGCTCACCGACAGCACGATCGCCGATCTCGACGCGACCGCGGGCGCCAAGGAAAAGGAAATCCTGGGCAAGTGAGGCCGCTTGGCGCTGCTTCGGCCGGAGCCTCCCAGGCTGCGTCGCTCGTCGCCGTTCCTGGGGGCGGCGCGGTGCCGCGTCATGTCGCGATCATCATGGACGGCAATGGGCGGTGGGCGAAGAAGCGCTTCCTCCCCCGCTTTGCCGGCCACAAGGCGGGCGTCGACGCGGTGCGCAATGTCACCCGCGCGGCGCGGGCGATGGGGATCGAGGCGCTCACGCTTTATGCGTTCTCCTCCGAGAACTGGCGCCGCCCCGCGGAAGAGGTCAGCGATCTCATGGGGTTGCTGCGGCATTTCATCCGCAGCGATCTCGACGAACTGACGCGCGAGAATGTCCGTTTGCGCGTCATCGGCGACTACCACGCCTTCTCGCCCGATCTGGTCGCGATGGTCGATGATGCGATTGCGCGGACCGCGGCCAATACGGGTCCGCTGCTCGCGATCGCACTCAACTATGGCGCCCATGCCGAACTCGTGCTCGCCGCCCGCCGCCTGGCGGAACGCGCGCGCGACGGGGTGCTGGATCCGGCAAGCATCGACGCGGCGATGGTCGAGGGCGAACTCGACACGCGTGATCTTCCCCCGCTGGACCTGATGATCCGCACCTCGGGCGAACAACGCCTGTCGAATTTCCTGTTGTGGCAGGCGGCCTATGCCGAACTGCTGTTCGTCGACACGCTCTGGCCCGATTTCGACGGCGACGCGCTCGCCGAGGCCGTTGCGGCCTTTGGCGTGCGGCAACGCCGCTATGGTGGGCTGTGACGCTTACCGATCCCGAACGGGCCCCCCGATCAGGCGCTTCGCACACCATCCAACCTCAAGCTCCGGATGATCGCGAGCGTCGGCATGATCGTCGTCGCGAGCATCGCCCTGACGCTGGGCGGCATTGCTTTCTGGCTGTTGGGCGTGGTGGCCGCGCTGTTCATGATGGCCGAATGGGCGATGCTGCAGGGGGCCGACGCGAAAACCAGGCGCATGACGCAGTTCGCGTTGTCCGTGCCGCTCGCGCTGATGGCGCCGGCCTCGCTGATCCTCGTCGTGCACGATTTCTTCACGCTGGGCCTGCTTGCCGGGGCGGCGTTCTTCGTCGTCATCACCACGCGTAGGCCTCCGCTGGCGCTCGGAATCATCTATTGCGGGCTGCCCGTGCTCGCGCTGATGATCATCCGGCGTCAGGAGGACGGCGTGCTTCTGACCCTCTGGGCGCTGTCGCTGGTCTGGGCGTGCGATATCGGCGCGTTCTTCACCGGGCGGTCGCTCGGCGGACCCAAGCTTGCACCCGTGATCAGTCCGAACAAGACTTGGTCGGGCCTGATTGGCGGCGTGGCGCTCGCGGGCATCGTCGCCGCGATCCTCCACGTCGAATATGCGCTGCCGTTCCACCTTGCGCTCGCCACGCCGTTTCTCGCGGCGCTGGCGCAGATGGGGGACCTGTACGAAAGCTGGTTGAAGCGCGTCGCAGGCGTCAAGGACAGCGGCAATACGCTGCCCGGTCATGGCGGCGTGATGGACCGTCTCGACGGGCTTGTCCCGGTCGCCCCGGTCGCGGCGTTACTCATCATGTTGCCGAGCTTATACTCATGAAAAGCGTCACGATTCTCGGTGCGACCGGGTCGGTCGGTACGTCGACGCTTGATCTCGTCGAACGCGAGCCCGATCGTTTTCGCGTCGTCGCGCTGACCGCAAATTGTGACGTCGCGCGGCTCGCCGCGGCCGCGATCCGGACCCGCGCCGAATTCGCGGTGGTTGCCGACGAGCAATGCCTGCCAGAGTTGCGGACGGCGCTGGCGGGCACCGGTGTCCGGGCCGGCGGCGGCCCTGACGCGATCGCCGAGGCCGCCGCATCGGGCGCCGACTGGACGATGGGCGCGATCGTCGGCTGTGCGGGCCTCAAGCCCGTCCTGGCGGCCATCGAGCAGGGCGGCACGGTCGTCATCGCGAACAAGGAACCGCTGGTCTCCGCGGGCGACGTCATTCTTCGTGCGGCGGCGCGGTCCGGGGCGACCCTGCTTCCGGCGGATTCCGAGCATAACGCGATTTTTCAGTGCTTTGATGCCGCGCGGCCCGAAGGCATAAGGCGGATCATCCTGACGTGCAGCGGCGGGCCCTTTCGCGACTGGACGACCGATAAGATGCGCGGCGTGACGCTCGAACAGGCTGTCAAGCATCCCAACTGGTCGATGGGCGCGAAGATATCGGTCGATTCGGCGACGATGATGAACAAGGGGCTCGAACTGATCGAGGCCGCCCGGCTGTTCCCGATCGCTCCCGACCGGATCGAGATCGTCATCCATGCGCAGTCGGTGGTTCACAGCCTGGTCGACTATGTCGATGGCTCGGTTCTCGCGCAGCTCGGCCCGCCTGACATGCGCACGCCGATCGCACATACCCTGGCCTGGCCCGACCGGATGGCGACACCGATGGCGCCGCTCGATCTCGTCGGCATCGGCCGACTCGATTTTGCGGCGCCCGATCCGGTCCGGTTTCCCGCACTGCGGCTGGCCCGCGAAGCACTGGACGCGGGCGGGGGGCGCCCGGCGATCCTCAACGCGGCGAACGAGGTCGCGGTCGACGCCTTTCTCAACCGCCGGATCGGCTTCCTCGAAATTGCCGCAATCGTGGAGGATACGCTGATACGCTACGATCCGGCCGCACCGGATAGCGTCGATGCCGTTCTGGCCATCGACGCCGAGGCGCGGCGCCTTGCGAGCGAGCGTGTGAAGGATTGCGTGGTTTGATCGAAACGCCCGGTATCCTGCTGACGATCCTGTCCTTTATGCTCGTCATCGGACCGCTCGTGTTCGTTCACGAGATGGGCCATTATCTCGCTGGACGGATATTCGGGATCAAGGCCGATGCCTTTGCGATCGGGTTCGGACGCGAGATCGCGGGCTTTACCGATCGTCGCGGCACACGCTGGAAATTCGGCTGGCTGCCGCTTGGCGGTTATGTGAAATTCGCCGGGGACATGACCCCGGCAAGCCAGCCTTCCGCCGAATGGCTCGCCTTGCCTGCCGACGAACGTCAGCGGACATTCCAGTCGAAACCGGTTTGGCAGCGCGCGATTGTCGTTGCCGCAGGTCCGGTGGTCAATTTCGTCGTCGCAATCGTCATCCTCGCCGGATTCGCGCTCGCTTATGGCGACGTCCGGATGCCGCCGGTGATCGGGGCCACCGTTCCGGGCAGTGCGGCGGCACTCGCCGGTCTGCAACAGGGCGACCGGGTCACCGCGCTGGGCGGGCGTTCGGTCGAAACCTTCGACGACATGGCACGCTATGCCCGCATCCGTGCGGGAGAACGCACTCGCATTGATGTACTGCGTGATGGACGACTGGTATCGCGCGATGTCGTGATCGGTACCGAGCTCCAGCGCGACCGGTTCGGGAATGAATATCGGATCGGCCGGCTCGGGATCGCCGGTGGCAAACCCATCGTCGTTCGCGTCGGCTTGCTCGAAGCACCGGCCGTCGCGGTGAAGCGGACCGGCGAGATCGTCTCGATGATGGTCGAGACGCTAGGCCAGGTGATTTCGGGCCGTCGCTCCGTCAAGGAACTCGGCGGACCGCTCAGTATCGCCAAGGTCTCGGGCGAGCAGATGTCGCTCGGCCTCGATGCCTATGTCTTTCTGATTGCGCTGGTGTCCATCAATCTGGGGTTCATCAACCTGCTGCCAGTGCCGATGCTTGATGGCGGACATTTGCTATTTTATGCGATAGAGGCAGTCCGGCGAAAGCCCGTCGGTCCCGACGTTCAGGAATGGGCGTATCGCGGCGGTCTTGCGGCGATCCTCGCATTGATGCTTCTCGTGACCTTCAACGATCTCGGCAATTTCGGGTTGTGGAAGAATCTGGCCGGCTTGATCGGCTGACGCGGTTAGGGCAGGGCGGGCGCGCCCTTGCGTATGCAAGTTTCTTGGGGTGGGTTTGGTGACAGCAATCAACGGTTACACTTTGGCGCGTAACGGCGCCCTGCTCCTGGCAGGTACGATGCTGTCCGGCGTGCCGGTCTGGGCACAGGTTGCGCCTACCGGCGCCGCGCCCGCGGCTCAGGCACGATCCGGTCCGCCGCGTGCACAGGCGGCTGCCCCTGCATCTGCTCCTACAACGCCCGTAGCGGCGCCTGTATCCCAGACTCTGATCAAGACTTTGCGTGTCGAAGGCTCGCAGCGCATCGAGCCCGAGACCGTGTTGAGCTACACCAAGCTCCGCGTCGGCATTCCGTACACGGCCGAGACGCTCGATCAGGCGCTCAAGGACCTGCAGGCAAGCGACCTGTTCGCGGATTATTCGATCGCCGGGGTCGAGGACGGCAATATCGTCCTGCGTATCCGCGAGAATCCGATCATCAACCGCGTGATCCTAGAGGGCAACAAGGCGCTCAAGGCGGACAAGATCACCAAGGAGATCAAGCTCGCGCCGCGGCAGATCTTCACGCGCACCGCGGTCCGACAGGACATCGCGCGGATCATCGAGCTCTATCGCCGGCAGGGCCGCTTTGCCGCGGTCGTCGATCCGAAGATGGTCAATCTCGACCAGAACCGCGTCGACGTCGTGTTCGAGATCAGCGAAGGCCCGAAGTCCAAGGTCCGCCAGATCAACATTCTTGGCAACGAGGTGTTCTCGGACGACAAGATCCGCGGCCAGATGGCGACCAAGCAGGCGCGGCTCTTCCGCCTCCTGTCCTCGGCGACCAGCTATGACCAGGATCGCCTGAGCTACGACCAGCAGAAGCTGCGCCAGTTCTACCTGACCGAGGGCTATGCCGATTTCCGCGTCACGTCCGCGGTCGCCGAGCTGACGCCGGACAAGAAGGACTTCATCATCACGTACGTGGTGGAGGAGGGCAAGCGCTACAAATTCGGTGACGTCACGTCGACAGCCAGATCCGCGACTTCGACAACAAGAAGCTCGCCTCGACGCTGCCGCTCAAGAAGGGCGAGTGGTATAACGCGAAGCTCGTCGAGGATTCGGTCGACAATTTGAGCCAGACCGCGGGCCTCTTCGGCTATGCGTTCACCGAGGTGAACCCGGAGTTCCAGAAGGACGTCGATACCCTGACCATGGGTATCAACTTCAACATCGCCGAAGCCAAGCGCACCTATGTCGAGCGGGTCGAGATCAACGGCAATTCGCAGACGCAGGACAAGGTTGTGCGTCGCGAGATCCGCCTGGCGGAGGGCGACGCGTTCAACAGCTTCCAGGTGAAGCGCTCGCAGGATCGCATCAACTCGCTCGGCTATTTCCAGGACAAGATGGAAATCAAGCAGACGCCAGGCTCCGCGCCTGACCGCGTGATCCTTGAAACCAATCTGGAAGAGCGCTCGACGGGCGAATTGCAGCTGTCGGCGGGCTATTCGAGCCTCGAGCGGTTCATCATCCAGGCGAACATCACGCAACGCAATTTCCGCGGCAAGGGCCAGGAACTGCGCGCCGGCGTGAACTATTCGAGCTATTCCAAGTCGATCGAGCTTGGCTTCACCGAGCCGTATCTGTTCGACAAGAACATCGCGCTCGGTGGCGACATATTCCGGCGCGATTACAATTCTTTCAACTATGTCGGGAACGACCGCCAGACGACCTATTCACAGGTCTCGACGGGCTTCCAGATCCGTGCCGGTGTGCCGCTGACCGAGTTCTGGTCGCTGTCGGGCCGCTACGGCCTGTCCTATGACGAGGTCGGCCTCGATCAGGCCTCCTATTTCACCAACGGCGTCTGCGACCCGCTCAAGGCCGGGCGCTACCTCTGTGAGGCACTCGGCAATCGCTGGACGTCGTCGATCGGCTATTCGCTGATCTACGATACGCTGAACAGCCGTTTGCGCCCGACCGCCGGGCAGCGCTTCTCGTTCAGCCAGGACTTTGCCGGTCTGGGCGGCGACGTGAAGTATATCCGTACGCGCGCCGAAGGATCGAAGTTCTGGAACCTCGGCAGCGGCTTTATCGGCTCGATCATCGCCGAGGGCGGCTATATCCACTCGCTCGAGAAGAGCCGTGGCGAGGGTGTCGACCGCGTCCGCATCACCGACCGCTTCTATCTCGGCGAGCCGCAATTCCGCGGCTTTGACATTCGGGGCGTCGGTCCGCGGGTCCTGCGCCAGCAATATGTCACTGCGGCCGATGGCACGCAGACGGTAGTGACCGATCGCAATCAGATCGTCGACGACGCGCTCGGCGGCCGGGCTTATTATCTGGCTCGTGCCGAAATCGAGATTCCGCTGGGCTCTGGCGCGCGCGAACTGGGGCTTCGGCCGACCATCTATGCACAGATCGGCAGCCTGTTCGGCATCACCAAGCCGTTGCCAACCGCGGTCTTCCCAACGTCGGTCGACGCGGCCGGCAATGTCACCGTGTTGCCGATCAACACGCCGCTGTTCGACAGCGCAGGCCGCCAGCTCTATTTCAACACCTACACGCCGACCGGCGCGACCGAAACGGCGCAGCGGGCGACGACGTGTCAGACGGGCTATTCCGATACGCTCGGCGGCGCCTGCGCAGGCGCCGAGGCCAATGTCATTGCGACCAGCGCGATCGCGCCGTTCAAGGAGACCTTCCTTGGCAATTCGCCGCGACCGCGTCTGTCGGTGGGTATCGGCGTGAACTGGAATTCGCCGTTCGGCCCGCTGCGTATCGATCTTGCCAAGGCGATCCTGACGCAGCCGGGTGATGACCCCAAGCTTATTACTTTCAACGTAGGGACACAGTTCTGATGACGACGTTCAAGACGCTTCTTCTCGCCGCAGCCGTGCTCGCACCGGCGGCGATCGTCGCACCGGCGCAGGCCCAGGTTTCGGGTATCGCGGTCGCCGACCCGCAGGGCGCGATCGCAGGCTCCAAGGCCTGGACCACCGCGCGTGGCCAGATCGAGACGACCTACAAGGCACAGCTCGACCAGGCCGAGACCCGCCGCCAGGCGATCGCCCGCGAACTCCAGCCGCTCGTGACCGCCTTCCAGACCGCACAGCGCGCGCCGACCCCGAATGCGGCGTCGCTCCAGAGCCAGGCTCAGGCGATCCAGGCACGCGAGACCGCGGCAAACCAGGAACTCGCGCGTCTGACCCAGCCGGCACAGCGCGCCCAGCAATATGTCATCGAACAGATCCAGGCGAAGCTCGGCGATGCGGTCAGCAATGCGGTTCGCGCCAAGAACGTGACCCTGCTGCTTCGTCCCGATGCCGCATTGTTCGCACAGCCGGCTGCCGATATCACGGCGTCGATCACGGCCGAGCTCGACCGTCTCGTCCCGACCGTCGGCATCACGCCGCCTGCCGGCTGGCAGCCGAACCAGCAGGGCCAGCAGGGTGGGGCAGCCGCACCTGCTGCAGCGGCACCCGCCCGCGCGACGCCTGCGCGCACGACGCCGCAGGGCCGCTGAGAACTTCGTCGGTGAGCACGGATAACGTGAACGTCGACGTGGCTGACGCCGCGCCCGGTCGATCGAGCGGACCGCTCGATATCGGCCGGGTGATGGCGGCATTGCCCCACCGCTATCCGATGTTGCTGGTTGATCGTGTCGTGGATCTCGTCCCCGACACATCGATCAGCGCCATCAAGGCGGTGTCGATGAACGAGCAGTTCTTTCAGGGGCATTTCCCCGGCAGGCCGATCATGCCCGGCGTGCTGATCGTCGAGGCGATGGCGCAAGCCGCCGGCATATTGGCGGTCGAATCGCTCGGTCTCGCGGGTTCGGGAAAGCTCGTCTATTTCATGGCGATCGACGGTGCGAAGTTTCGCAAGCCGGTCGAGCCCGGGGTTCTGCTTCAGCTCGACGTGACGTTCGTGCAGAAGCGCGCAAGCGTCTGTAAATTCGCAGGGCGCGCCCTGGTCGACGGTCAGCTGGTCGCAGAAGCGAATTTCACCGCGATGATCGCCGATCCGCCAAAGGTGTGATCGGCGAAACGGGGGCTCGCTTGCATCATGGCGCCGCTGTGTGTACGGGCCCGCCGTGCTTTAGGCTGGTCGGAACCAGCCGTTTATACCGGAGACATACGATGAAGGCCGATACGCATCCCGACTATCACATGATCACGATCCAGATGACCGATGGTACCAAGTACCAGACCCGGTCGACCTGGGGTAAGGAAGGTGATGTGATGACGCTCGAAATCGACCCGCTCGCGCATCCGGCGTGGACCGGCGGTCGTGGCACGATGCTCGACACCGGTGGCCAGGTCGCTCGCTTCAACAAGCGCTTCGGTGGCGGTCTCACGCTCCGCAAGTAATTCCTGTCCGACTGATGTCGGGCTGGCGAAAGACAGAACCGGCGTACGCAAGCAGCGTGCGCCGGTTTTTTCGTATTTTCCTCTTTAGCATCTGAATACGATGAGACCGTTGGTACGGCAGTACCGGGCCGCGCATTCGGACGACCCCACGAACGGGAGGGGCGGGAAGCAGGACGGGAGCGTTATAGGAGCGCCGCAGCCGCCAGTTCGCAAAAATTGCCATAAAAGTGAAATTTGCATTTGACGGGTGCGGGGAGTGGTCCTAGAGGGGTGTCACCGCAGCGAACGGCCACACGGTCTGGTTGCTGCGGTCGCAAACAACCAGATGCTCCAAGCCTTCCGCGAGGGAGGTTATGCGAGTGTCGGTATTTTTGTCGGCTATTTGACATTGTAGGTTTAGATGAAGGGACATGTGGGCGGCGGCTTGCGGTTTCTGGGGTCCTCAAGGCTCTGGATAATCGTTTAAAGCTAAGTCGTTCTCATATGTCCTTCACGTATCCATACGTAATGGACGGTCTGTGCGGTTTTCGAACTGGGCGGGTCGTCTGAAGAATTTGTGTAGAGCGGCTCCTTGAGATGAGCTGTCGTGTCGTGGAATTCCACTGCGACGTGATGGTGACATAAACTTGAGAGTTTGATCATGGCTCAGAATGAACGCTGGCGGCATGCCTAACACATGCAAGTCGAACGAAGCCTTCGGGTTTAGTGGCGCACGGGTGCGTAACGCGTGGGAATCTGCCCCTTGGTTCGGAATAACAGTTGGAAACGACTGCTAATACCGGATGATGACGTAAGTCCAAAGATTTATCGCCGAGGGATGAGCCCGCGTAGGATTAGGTAGTTGGTGTGGTAAAGGCGCACCAAGCCGACGATCCTTAGCTGGTCTGAGAGGATGATCAGCCACACTGGGACTGAGACACGGCCCAGACTCCTACGGGAGGCAGCAGTGGGGAATATTGGACAATGGGCGAAAGCCTGATCCAGCAATGCCGCGTGAGTGATGAAGGCTTAGGGTTGTAAAGCTCTTTTACCCGGGATGATAATGACAGTACCGGGAGAATAAGCTCCGGCTAACTCCGTGCCAGCAGCCGCGGTAATACGGAGGGAGCTAGCGTTATTCGGAATTACTGGGCGTAAAGCGCACGTAGGCGGCTTTGTAAGTAAGAGGTGAAAGCCCAGAGCTCAACTCTGGAATTGCCTTTTAGACTGCATCGCTTGAATCATGGAGAGGTCAGTGGAATTCCGAGTGTAGAGGTGAAATTCGTAGATATTCGGAAGAACACCAGTGGCGAAGGCGGCTGACTGGACATGTATTGACGCTGAGGTGCGAAAGCGTGGGAGCAAACAGGATTAGATACCCTGGTAGTCCACGCCT
>NZ_JRVI01000296.1:0-16197 GCF_000783375.1 Sphingomonas sp. Ant20 | reverse complement strand
CGCCAGATGCGCGACGCGCGACGCTCGACGCCGCGCTCGCAGCGCTCGGCTCCGCACCGCACCGCCCCCTCGCGCGCTATGACGACCATGCGACCGACGCGATCCTGACCGCGGCCTGGCTCCGCGCCAATGCGAAGAATGCCGATTTCTGGTGTCCTCGGGCGATGACTTCGCTTATTGCTGCAACCGAAGGCTGGACGTTCGGCGTCACCTGACGCATGAGGCGCCCGCTGCCGGTTTAGCTCAGTTGGTAGAGCGCCAGTTTTGTAAACTGGATGTCGCGGGTTCGATTCCTGCAACCGGCACCATTCCTAGCCGTCACAGACCGCCAGAACCCCTTAAAAACGGCAGAAATGCAAGGGTTTCTGGGGTTTGCGTTGCCGCCAGAAGCCGTCATAAGCCGCCTTAACTGGCTGGGGCATTCGGGGGCATTATGGGGGCACGGTTTTTCGAATCGGGGGGCATCGCTTGCTAACCGACTTGCAGTGCAAGGCTCCGCCGATCGACGGCAAGTCGAAGCTATTCGACGGGCACGGCCTTTATCTCGAGATCCTGAAGTCCGGTGCGCGGTCCTGGCGGTGGAAATATCGCATCCACGGCAAGGAAAAGCGACTGACCTTCGGGCTCTATCCGGACGTGTCGCTGAAGAAGGCGCGAATCGCGAGAGAGAAGGCCGCGGCCTTGCTTCGCACTGGCGTGGATCCGTCGATCGATCGCGTGCTGCAGGCTGCGCAGGCCGCTGCTCAGGGGGAGCACACGTTCAAGTCGGTCGCCCTGTCGTGGCATGCCAACCAGTCGAAGCTGTTCAAGCCGAGACATGCAAAGCATGTGCTGCGGACGCTGGAGAACGACGTCTTTCCGGCGATCGGCAAGTTGCCGATCGCGCAGATCACGTCACCGCAAATTGTGGCGTTGCTTCGGAAGATCGAGTCGCGCGGCTCGGCCGACGTGGCGCATCGCGCGCGGCAGCGGATCTCGGACATCTTCGTGCATGCGATCGCCAGCGCGATCGCTACGAACAATCCGGCCGCCGAGATGGGCAAAGCCCTCTCCCCGATTCGGCACGGCCATTATCCTGCGGTGCAGACGGTCGCGGAAGCGCGCGAGCTGCTGAAGGTCGTCGAGGCGCGACCGGCCTATCCGCTCACTCGATTGGCGTCGCGCCTGCTGGCGCTGACGGCGGTCCGATCGGGCGTCTTGCGCCTCGCGGAGGTTCACGAGTTCGAGGATCTGAACGGCGATTCGCCGATCTGGCGCATCCCGGCCGCGAAGATGAAGTTGGCGCAGGACCGGCGCGCGGACCCTTCGTACGAATTCATCGTGCCCCTGTCGCATCAGGCGGTCGAGGTCGTGAAAGTTGCGATCGACTTCACTGGCACGACGGGTCTGATCTTCCGATCGGTTCGATTTGCGAACCGGCCAATCAGCGACAGCACGATCAGCAAGCTTTACCGGGAAGCGGGTTACGCGGGAATCCATCTGCCGCACGGTTGGCGCGCGACGTTTTCGACGGTGCTGAACCGGCTTGCGGCCGAGGAGGGGCGCCAGGCGACCGCGAAGTCATCGACCTGATGCTGGCGCACGTCGCCGGCAGCGTGGAGTCGATCTACAATCGTTATGCGTACATGCCGCGTCGCCGGCAGCTCGCGCAGGAATGGGCCGACCTAGTGTCGGTGGGCCAGATGGAGCCTGCCCAGCTGATCGAGGGACCACGGCACCTCTGACGAGGATCGCGCTGTGAGCGCGCGGAACGGTAGCGCGCCGACCGCGCAGGCTGTCCGCAATCTGATCCGCGGAGCTGGCGCGCGATTCGCCGAGAAGGTTCGCGGTCCGGATCATGGCGAGGGTCGCAAGGTCCCGCGACGCAACAGCTACGACGTCGACGACAAGCGGGCTCAGCCTTGGAAAAAGGTCGGTGACGGATCGCATGCGCAAGGCGTGATCCACCGTGAGGCCCTTATCAAAACCGCCAAGGAGCAGCGCCGGACAGATTGGGAGCGCTTGCCCAACCGTCGCCTCCGCGAGATCCGCGAGCAGCGTGATGCGCTCGCGGCCGAGCTGGCGGCGCTCATCGCGCAGGGGCAGGCCCCGATCGGTCGACCAGCGACGATCCGACACGAGATCGAGCGGCTGGACGCGACGATCGCGCGCGCCGACGTGAGGCTCACCCGCATCGACATCACCGTCCTCGAGGCGCTGCTCGAGCGGATCGATCACGCCACCGGGGCGCTGTTCCCGTCCTACCAGACGATCGCGGAATGGGCGGTCTGCAGCCGGAATGCGGCGATCGAGGCTGTCGCGCGTCTGAAGGCCCGCGGCTTCATCGATTGGGTTCGCCGGAGCATCCGGACGAACAACGAAGGCGAGTTCGCCCCCCAGCGCGAGCAGACGTCCAACGCCTATTTCTTCGACCACCGGCGCAGCATGGAGCCCCATACCTGGCAGCGGTACATGCAGATCTTGGTGGCGAAGCTTCGTCGCTTGGGGGCCGTCCCTGCCGCCTTGGCGCCCGATGCGCCGCGAGAGGTTCAGTACGCGCCGTTGCGTGAAGCCCTCGCGAGCGCAGCTTCTTCGTTCAACAACGCGAGTACATGAAATGTGCTCTATCCTGCATTCAGACATGAGGAATAAGGAACGTCTCCGCTGAACGCGGAGCCGGCGTTGATTTGATATTCCCCCAGAGCCGAAACGGCATGCCTCAAGGACCCGACCGCCAAGACCCGGCTGTCGGAGCGAGGCGGCTTGCGCCGCCCCGGGCTGTCGGTGGGGGAGTGAAACGAAAATCCGTGGCTTAATTCGGCGTCGCGCATGCGGCGCCCTTCAGATCCCGACCAACAGATCCGCCCACTCTTGGAACAGCGCGCGCCGTCGCTGAAGCTGCTCGCTGCGATTGTACGCAGCCTCGACCTTGTCCTTCGGCGAATGAGCGAGCGCGCGATCGATCACGTCGCGGTCTGCCCCCTGCCCTCTCTCATTCATCACGGTCGAGAACGTCGCGCGCCAGCCGTGCGGAACATGGCGGCCCGCGAAACCGGCACGCTCATAGAGCGCGCCGATCGCCTTCTCCCCGATCGGGGCGCCGTGCGCCCGCTCGAAGATTAGACCATGCAAATTTGCATCGTCACGATGCATAATCTCGCGGACCTGATGCATAAGCGCGACCGCCTGGCGCGACAGCGGCACCAGGTGATCGTTCTTGGCATCGAGCTTCTTCGCCGCGGCGAGCTTCATGCGCGCGGCCGGCACGCGCCACACCGGCGCCGGCCCATCAAGATCCTCGATCTCTTCCCAGCGCGCGCCGCGCGCCGCGGCATATCGGACCGCGGTGAGCGCTAGGAACCGCGACGCGAACTTCACGACCGGCGCGACGTCGACCAGCTCGGCCGCGGCGAGTAGCGCGCGAGCATCCTCGATCTCGAGGAGCGCTGGATGATGCTGCGCCGGCGCCGGCGGGGTGAGCGCCCGGCTGACGATCGCGGCCGGATCCTGATCGACCAGGTCCTCAGCCATCGCATAGGCAAATACAGCCGAGATCCGCTGGCGCACGCGACGCGCCGTCTCGAGACTGCCGCGCTCCTCGATGCCGCGCAGCGCGTTGAGGATGACCGGAACGGTTACCGCGCCGATCGGCATTGCGCCGATCGCCGGGAATACGTCGCGCTCGAGGCTGGCAAGGACGTCGGCCGCGTGAACGTCCGTCCAGCGCCGGCGCTTGTGCGCATGCCATTGGCGCGCGACGTGCTCGAAAGCACGAGCCCGGCCTGCCGGGGCGGCATCACTCGTGCGCGGGTCCACGCCGCGGCCGAGTTGCTCGCGTGCCTGGTCGCAACGAGCCCGAGCCGCATCCAGCGACACTTCAGGAACGGCGCCGATCGTCAGCAGCTGCTCTTTGCCGCCGAGGCGAAACTTCATCCGGAAAGACTTCCGGCCGGTTGGCGCAACGTAAAGGTGCAGGCCGCCCTGGTCGAACAGCTTGTAGGCGGCCGCGCGCGGCCGCGCGGCTTTCACCGCGGCGTTGGTCAGCATATCAGTTCCTCGGATGATTGTTGTCAGCATCGAGACGGCGATTCGGGGGAGCGAGATGACTGAAGCCAATTCCTGGCGGCCACAGATCATGGAGTGGCTGCCGCTAACGGATTTAGACTTGTCGAAGCTTGGGATGACCGCCGTCTTAGAGGCACAGGCCAAGTCAATGGCGACGGTTGCTCTTAAGAATTTGGAACGGAAGTCTCATGCTGAATGGATTCGGCTTGAAGGCATGCAATTTGTGCAAATTTGCAGCCGTCTGATGACGGCTAGTGCTGACCTCGATCAAGAGCTTCACGATCTGGTCAAGCAGCTCGACGAAGCGCGCGATCAAGGCCATGAGCTACGTCATATCGTCGTGCACGCATCGTGGGGACTCGATGCGGATAGCCAGCCCACCAGTTACGACTATCGCCGAACCCAGAAACTCGATCGAAGCAATATCGATCAGGCGATGGAGGCCTGCTTGAAGCTTCGGACCCTGGCCCATCGCTTGCTCATGCGGATTGGCCATCTCATCGGCGAAGGCGTGCTACACGAAGGCTCCGACACTGCCGCGTCGATGACAATCAACATTAGCGGGGGCCGGAAGGTCAGGCTGTAACGTGCTAGCGGCGGAGGTGCCCTCCGCCGCTACCACGGTTTTCCGCGCCTTTTGGCGCCGCCATACCCCGGTTTTAGGTAGTCGATACCCCGGCGCCGGCGATCGAATAGCTCTTCGAAAGCACGGGGCCCGGAGTTTTCCGGGTCAAAGCACGAAGTCGGTTAAACCGACCTGGTGCGGATGATCAGCTCGGTGACCTTGGCGCCGGCACCCGTCGCCTTCATGCTGATCGTCCAGGTCGTCTCGACTTCCTGGATCTCGAAAGCGGCGAAGGTCTCGCGGATGAACGGCGTGTCGTTGATCGACATGATGAAGCTGCCGGCGATCGTCGCGAGCTGCGCGGCCATCGCGACATAGTCGTTGCGGCCGAAGCCGGTGCCGTAGCCGGTGGTCTCGTCATAGGGCGGATCGAGATAGAACAGCGCGTCGGCATGATCGTACCGGCGGATGACATCGGCGTAGCCAAGCTGCTCGATCTGGACGGGCTCGAGGCGCCGGCTAAGCAGCTTCAGCTCGGCGCGCAGCTTGCCCAGGTTGAACCGTGAGCCGTCGCGTGCCTTCACGCCGTAGTTCCGGCCTACAATCTTGCCTCCGAACGCCAGGCGCTGAAGGTAAAGGAAGCGGACGGCGCGCTCGATGTCGGTCAGCGTGTTCGGGTCGATCGCCTTCTGCCGATCGAATTCGGCCCGGCTGGCGATCAGCCAGCGCAGCTCCTGGACGAACGGCTCGTAATGCCGGCGTACAACGCGGAACAGGTTGGCGACGTCGCCAGACAGGTCATTGATGATCTCAACGTTCGGCCGACGCGACCGGCGAAGGAACACGCCGCCCATGCCGACGAAGGGCTCGATATAGGCCTTGTGCGGGGTGGCATCGATCAGTGCGCAAAGGCGCGTCGCGAGGTTGCGCTTGCCCCCCATGTACGGGGCGGGCGGGCGAGCGGTGATGGAAGCATGCATGGTAGAGATGTGACCTTCATGACGAGGCACGGGCTACGCGCGCCATGATGGCCGCCGATCGACGCGATCGGCGGAGCCCCGGCCGGTCGGCCGCGGGATGGATGGTGCGACGATCGTCGCGAAACTGGAAAGAGGATCGCTGCGCGGCCAACCTACCGGACGGACCAGGTGGTTAGCCGCGCAGGAACACAGGGAACTACGCCCTGCATATTTCCCCGAAGGGTCTTGTATTGTGCAGGCCACCCGGCGAGCCGGTGCCTGCGTTCATCCGCGCGCGCGGGCCAGTCTTCACGGCTAAGCTCAGAGCGGCGGTGAAGATATGCCATGCACGCCTGCGGTGGGCAATCGTGAACCCGGTTCGCAGATGCAAGCTATGTCGACAGAGCGCCCGGCCCTTTCGAACCGGGCGCCGTAGTTACATCGCGTTGTAATGGCCCGCGTAGAGCTTCTCGAGGGTGGCATTGAACGTGCCGCCATTGGCATCCGCGTCCTTCGCCCGATCGCGGCCGTACTCGGTCTTACCCTTGGCCGAGAGCTTCTTGTATGCGCGATGTTCCTTGTCACCCATGGTGATTTCCTTCGGTAGAGTGATCCAGGTCGAAAATGGTATAGAGGCCCGCAGAGCACTCGGCTCCGAGGATCCCTATAAGCCTCCCGATGACCTGATTATCGGGGGATGCGTGGAAACTGAGGGTCGGCTTGCCGCTGCGGCGCCATAGCTTCCGGAATTTCGACAGAAGCGGCGCAAGTAGCTGGGGTTGCTCGACAGATAAGAAGTTGATGTACCAGCCGCTCTCAGCGGCATCCCACGCGATCTGCGCGACGGGAGTCTGCCCTTGCCATGCTATCAGGCAAGGGCCGGACTGGCGAAACTCGGTGCACCCGGTCATGGGCGTCACCTCCTTTCATGCTGGACTATCGGCGACCCGTCAGCCGCTCGACATAACCCGAGGTGGTAGCCGTGAAGCGCGCGGCCTTGGGCGGGTCGATCTTGTAGATGTAGCTCTCCGGCCAGACGCGGCCACCACCCCACCAGGTGATGCCGAGCAGAACGTCGCTGTTCGCCCGCAGTGCGGCGATCGCCTCGGCACCGACCGCGGCGCACGATGCGTTCACGCCATAGTGCGAGCCGAACGCGCTCTCGGTGATGTAGGCCTTCAGGCCACGCTTGCGGAGCTGCGCGGCGAACTCGACGAAGCCGCTGGTCTTGGCCTCGCATTCCTTGTTCGTACCGCTCGAGCCGCGGTCGAAATACCGGTGACCGTTGATGAACGTCAGCCCGAGCGGGTCTTTCAGACCGCCGGCGCGATCGAGGGCCGTGCCCGCGCTCTCCGTGGCTTTCTTCGGCCCCTCGCCCTTGTCGAAGCGGAACGTCGCGGACCACCCAGGATATTCGAGTAAGATCGGGTGGCGGATCCCGTTGGCGCGAAGCCCTGCAATGATCAGGTTGCTATCGCGTGCCCACTGGTCCCAATCGTTCGTCATCACCGGGTCGTCGAAACCGCGCGGCTCATTGACCAGATCTAGCAACACCGAGCCGTCGTCAGGGAAGTTGCGCGCGAAACCGGTCCAGAACGCGATCGACTTGGGCGGCGCATCCCAGCGATAGGTGTGGTTGTCGAGGATGACAGGCACACCCATGCTGCCTGCATAGGCCACATTGATCTTCAGCTCGGCGATGCGCGCCGGCGTCATGCGGTCATCCTTGAACGGGTAGCGGATCAAGCCGAAGCCGTGGCGCTCAATATACCCCTTCCAGTCATCGATCGTCGGCCGGATCGCGTCACCGCCACTGGCCTCGGCGCCCGAAAGGTTTGCGCCGAACAACGGCTGAGCGAGCCCGGCCGGCGCTTCGGGCGCAGCTGGCGCAACGCATGGTTTCGCGTCGACCGGAGCATAGACCCAGCCCTTGCCCTGGACCAGTTCGACGAACCGGAGCCGAGTGGCACCGACCGTCTCGAACCAGTTGCCCGCCGCGTTTGATCGGGCTCGATCGTTCCATCCCTTCCAGCCGGCCGCGCGCGAGCCGTTCGCCAGTAGCTCGCGGCCCATTGGCTTCTTCGTGACCAGAGTGTCACCCGCGCAGACGGCAATCTGGGCTGGCGGGTTCGCGCCGGTGACGACGTGCTCGGTCTGGGCTGCTGCCGGGGTGGCGAGCAGCGCGAGCGCAGCGAGGACCAGGGTACGTAGCTTGTTACGCATGGTCAGCTCCTTTCATGCTAGTGGAGGATGAAGTCATGATCAGAACCCAGCCGCACCGAAGCTGTTGAGGTAGGCGTACAAGGCCGAGTGCATGGTTGCCTGCTGCTTAACGCTGGGCGTAGTGCTATGAGCTTCCACCACAGCAAGGAAACGCAATGCTCTCTTGGCTTTTTCATGCACCGCGGCGAGCGGTGGAATGGTGGTTCCGTGAAAGCCCCGAAGCGGTGCGCGCGAAATCGACCCACCCCGCCGGAGGTAGATGCCACAACTGCGGAGCACACTGCGACAGCGGCCAGAAGGCGTGCGAAGATTGCTTCGGGAAAAGCGTCTGGTGAGGCCGGGTTGGGTCATGCCTTGGTGATCGCATCGAGATCGAACGTGCCGTTGGCGACGATCAACTGCTGCATCAGGGTATTGGCTGCGTGGGTGCCGTCAGTGCAGAGATTACCGGTAGTCGCTACGCCGAACTGCGGAGAGGGCGAGAGCCATCGCCCAGTGTCATCTCCGTCCTCGTACCACTTGGCAATCTCCATGAAACGCGGCAGCGAGCGGACCCAGGTGTTAAGGGCAACACGCTGGGCGTCATTGGCGGGGACATTCTGTGCTGCGTATGAGGCATAAGTCCCCGAGACATTGCCGACACCAACTGTCGAATTCCACACGCGTGTCTGGTCGGGGAACATTGCCATGATCGTTTGACGGTCGGCGATCATCTGCCCGCTGCTGCGGCCGGTATTCTTGTCGTTGATGCCCCACTGTAAGATGAAGTTTTTCGCGTACCGCTTCGCGATTTCCAAGCGCTTGGCGCCATTGCCCGCGACGAAATCCTGCATCTGTGAGCCCGACACAGCAAGCTGGAGAATGCCGGTAAGCGGCGCTCCGCTCTTCACCAGGATCGGGTAGATTTCGCCGCCGCCTGGGTTGACGCCGAGGATGTTTGCGCCGTGCGCCTTGCTGTCGCCGAAGATCGCCACAGTGCGGGGATTCGTTGTTACGTCGGCATCCTGCACGATGGCGATAGGCGCCCAATACTGGTTGGTTAGCGTCTGAGCGACCGTGCCGCCCATCGTCTTGTCAGTAAGCGTATCATCGCCCAGCTCGGTGTTGCCCGCCACCGGACCGCTGGTGTAGTTAGAGATGAGAATACCGCCGGCGCACTGCCGATGGATGCGGATATAACGCGCTGCCGCTTGCGGAATACCCAAGGCAATCGGATCGCTTTCGGTGCCCGCCTCCCCGCTAGGCTGATTTAGCACCGTCGAGCCGCCAAACGTAACCTGCGTGAACGTGCCTGCAGGATACTCGATAGCTGCTGTGACTACAGCTGCGCCAATGCCCTGATCAATCCCACCCTGCCCTTGGTTTGTATAGAAATTGGGAACGACGATACGCCACTTCCCCGAGATTAGATCACTGGATGCTGATGGCTCATAGTGGCGGATGTTCTGCCGGGTGTAGGCAGCGTTCATCCCGTTCGCGGGGAACGTGCGTCGGGCGACCTGCACCTTCTCTACGGCTGCGGCAGCCGTGATCGTCAGCACACCGCTTGCCCCGTTGGCCCCGGTTGCCGCGACAGAGAAATTGACCGTGCCGGCCGACAGCGCGGACATGCCCACGACAACCTTCCAGCCTGCCGATGCGTCGCCTGCAATGACCAAACGGCCGTCGTTCGGGGTAACGGAAGGGGTCACACCAGCCGGGACGTTCGAGATGTTCGATACTAGCGTGCCCGAGGCTGCGTTTGCTGCGATCGAGCGAGAGGTCGGTGAAAGCGTGAGAGTAGGCGCAACTGCCGATACCGTGACGGACACCACCGTCGACTGCGTGGTGCCATTCGAACCGCTCGCGGTTTCGCGGTAGGTCAGAGTGCCGGCAGACGCGGGCGTCGCCGTGAGAGCAGTGCTGATCACAGTCCCGTTCAGCGACCAGACGCGCGAGGCGATCGTGCCATTCGTCACAGTGCCAGGCGTTGCGGTGAAGGTGGCGCCGGACGGACCGGTGCCCGGGCTGACGGTCGGCTGACTAGTGAACGAGGGGGCGGGTGTAACCGCAGCCGCCGCGACGGTCGCCTGCTGCGCCGTAGATTGAGCGCTGCCGCCCGAGCCTGTCGCGAATTCCTGATACGTCAGCGTGCCAGTGGAAGCAGGGGCAGCGGTCAGCCCGGTGCTGATCGTCGAACCGTTCAAGGCCCAGGCACGTGACGTGATCGTGCCGTTCGACACGGCACCTGGCGTTGCGGTGTAAGTCGTCGTCCCCGCCGTGCCAGTCGAAGGGCTGATCGTCGGCTGGGTCGTGAAGGCCGGAGCCGCCGCGGCTGCGGTTGCAACGGTCACCTGCTGCACGGTCGACTGCGTGGTGCCGCCGGCTCCGGTCGCGGTCTCCTGGTAGGTCAGGGTACCAGACGATGCCGGGGCCGCGGTGATGCCGGTACTGATCACCGTTCCGTTGATGGTCCACGACCGCGCCGTGATCGACCCATTGCTGACGTTGCCCGCGGTCGCCGTGAAGGTCGTGGTGCCTGCGGTGCCGGTGTTCGGGCTGATGCTCGGCTGCGAAGTGAAGGACGGCGCCGGCGTCGGGGTGACGGTCGCCGCGGTTACTGCCGCCACCTGAACCGTAGACGTCGTCGTACCGCCTGGGCCTGACGCCGTCTCTTGATAGGCGAGCGTACCAGACGACGCCGGGAAGGCTGTCACGCCAGTGCTGATGGCGGTGCCATTCAGCAGCCATGCGCGGGACACGACAGCGCCGTTGCTGACGGCACCAGGCGTCGCAGCGTACACCGTTGAGCCCGCGGTACCGCTGGTCGGGCTGATGCTAGGCTGCGTCGTGAATACAGGGGCAGGGGTCTCCACCGGGACGCCAGCCGCCTCAAGCGCCGCGATGCGCTTGATCAGCGCATTCACGGTGTCACGCCAGTCGCGCGCAGACGTGTTGTTTGGAATATTCGTCAGCACGGCCATGCGTGGACACTCCTATTCAGGAAAGCTGGTTGGGCGCTCAGCAGGGAAGCGGCGCGTCAGTGCGGCCAGGCGTCAACCGCGAGGGCGCGCCGCGCGTCGCAGAGCGCGAGGTCGGCGCGCGCGTCGCGCAGCGACCACTCGGTGTCTGCGCTGTTGGCGCTACCGTCCGGTTGCCGGCGCATCCGCGTCGCCGTGCACGGCTTCTTCGCCTCGGCTGGCACCGGCGGGATCGTCGGCGAATAGTTCAGCGTCGAGCGCGTCGATGCCGCGCACGCGGTCAGCAGGAAGGCAGGCAGCACGGCCAGCAGCAGTTTGCGCATAGGTCCTCACGGTGTCAGTGGATCGAAGGATGATGGGTTCGCGACTCGCGAGGCGGTCGGCGAAGGTCGTCAGCGCCGTGGTTTGCTGGACGGCGAAGCGCGTTTCCGCCGCGGCGCGCAGCTGCTCGGCCTTCGCGATCTCGGCGCTCCACGCCGCCCGCTCGGCCTTCAGCGTGGCGGTGCGGTCGGCGAGCGTTTCCCGGGTGAGCAGAAGCCCAGCGAGCAGGCCGATCATCGGTACTGCCCACCAGAAACGCCGCAGCAGGGCGAAGCCCCCCGCGAGCGTCACTTGGGCCATTCCGGCAAGTCGACGGTCAGGCCGGCGAGCGCGTGTGTACAGTCGCCGAGGAACTGGATCTTGCCGTCGGTGACGAATGAATGGCAGACGTCGCAGGTAAAGCCGGACGGCTCTTTGCCCGCCTCAACACGCTCGCGATTATAGTCGCACCAGCACCGCTTTCCCTCTTGGCTTGGGATATGGTGGCCCGATCGAAACAACACCGACGGCGTGAATGTCGGCGCTGCCGGATTGCCGTTGTACCCCCAGGATGCGGAGGTTTGGTGAGGCGCGACGCGGATCGGGTGGTTGCTATTGCAACCCGGACACCAGAACGCGACCATGTCGGTGCCGTAGTCCGCGAGGATCGGTGACAGCAGGCGCGTCATGCTTCGTTGCTCGACAGCTTCAGGCCGGCAGTCGTCGCCATCTGCACCGGACCGCCAATAACCGGCACGCCTGCGGGCCAGCGCGACGCGGTGAGCCGGCCCTTTGCGATCCGGGTCACCGTGACGGCGTTGCTCTGATTGCCGCCAAGAACATGGTAGGCGGTCGCGTCCTCGCCGACGTAGAAACCGACATGGCCACCGCCTGCACGATCGAAGACGAGGACCGCGCCGGGGGCGAGGCGCTCAGGCCGCAGTCTGCTGCCCCAGG
The DNA here is from genome assembly GCF_000783375.1 of Sphingomonas sp. Ant20. Classification (NCBI taxonomy): domain Bacteria; kingdom Pseudomonadati; phylum Pseudomonadota; class Alphaproteobacteria; order Sphingomonadales; family Sphingomonadaceae; genus Sphingomonas; species Sphingomonas sp. Ant20. The sequence goes on along the minus strand of NZ_JRVI01000296.1, from coordinate 4,189 downwards.
ACGCCCAGCTCTTCGCTCGCGCGGCGATCTTGACCGGCTGCACACCGACCGCGACGAGGCATGCCGCGACGAAACCGCCGCACCACGGCATCTCGTCGTTTTTCCAGATGACGCCATTCCACTTGCTGGCCGTGTTCAGGAAAGCGATCAGCTTGTTGTTGTGCGTCGGCCCGACGATTTCGCGCGTGCCAAGCTTTGCCCGCGCAGCCAGAAGCCACGCCGGCGTTGATGCCGTCGTCATGTTTATTTCCTTCGATGTGAGGCGATCAGTCGGGGCGCTCGTTGGCGAAGCGCCAGGGTCCACACCCACCGTGCCCTGGTCGGCCCGCCATGCCCCTCCCGGTTGGGCGGGCCGTTAACCTGTCTTGTCGGTATCGATCCCGAACACCGTGCCGGCTTTCTTCAGGTAGTTCTCGGCAATCTTGAAAATGCCCTCGCCGAGCATGCCCAGCCCGGCACCGTACATCAGGCCGCCGAGCGGCTCCGGCCGCTGCGAGATCACGATCGCGATCGAGAAGGCGAGAGCAATTCCCGATACCGGGATATCAAGGCTCCAGCGGTGTTCCTTGCGAACCGACTGCGCGGCACCGATCCAGAAACGTGCCGCGCCGCACGCGAAGACCGCGGCGATCATGCCCGCAGCCTCGAACGGGTAGCCGAGGAAGTGCAGTACGATCGGCTGCGACGTAGCAACCGTCGCGCCCCTTTGAGCCATCGCTGTTGCGGCGACAGGTAGAATAGCCGCCATCGTTGCGCCCCCCTTGACGATGCCCCCGGTGCTGATCATCGCGTCGACACCACGCCGATCGCGGCCACGAAGGTCCCGAAGCCGAGCCAAAGCATTCGTCGGATCAACGGCCACGCCAGCCACATGTCGATCGCGAAGGGTTCCTTGCGCTGCTGCTCGATCATGCCGGGCTCCGAACAGACGTAGAGCGCCAGGCCCGAGAGGCCGAAGGTGACCGCGAACGGATCGAACAGCCGCTTTACCGTCGCGTAGAAGCCGGACGTTACGGGATCGCGCGCATCATAGCCCCAGAGCGTCAACGCCTCGGCACCGCAGCGGATCGTGATGGCGCAGGCAAATAGGATACCGAGCGCACGGTAGATCCAAGCTGGCGACAGCCAGGTATCAAGGTGGCGATGCTTCCAGCCGTCTCCGACAAGCTTCATAACCACCATGAGTCCGACGAGCGTTCCGATCGTCATGACGGCGAGGTTGACGACGACGAGCCAGCCCATGCCTTCGAAGCTGGGTTGCGCGATCGTGCGGGGGCCATTCGCGACCGCCTGGGCCGCGAAGCTGCTATTGGTCATGATAGGATCCCTCAGGGTTTGGGCGCGCGGCCCAGGAAGGCGGTCTCGACATTGCGCCGGCAGTGGTCCGGACTTGCGCCGAGCAGGATGAAGAGCCGGTCGATGATCGCCTCGAGGACGAGCCCCCAGCGATGCCCCTTGATGGCCGCACGGCCGACGCGGCTAGAGATCGTCTCGTCAGCCGATGGGGTGGCCCCACCCGCCACAACATAGATCGGCACGGCGATCAGGATGTAGACGAGCTGGTCAACCGCAACGAGCAGCTGCCGTAGGCCGAGCCAGAAGCGCTCAGCCATTGAGGGCGGACCAATCGACCTTGCCGGCAGCCACAATCGCGCCGAGGTTCGCAGCGCGACCGACCTCGGCCTTGGCACCCATGCGCAGCCCCTCGATCGCCGCACCGATCGCCACCCATGCGTCGGCGAGCTGGATGACCTCGGCCGCGAGGTTGGCGATCGTCATTTCGCGCGCGCCGGCCTCGGCAGACAGGAACGGCGTGGTGGTGTCGTTGTCGAGGGACCACGCGCGCGCTTCGGCTTCCTTGCGCTGGTACGTCATCGCCTGCCCGGCGCCGGGCGTCAGAATGCGCTGGCGGATAAGTTCGGCTTCGTCATCGATCTTCACGGCGCTTGCTGCACGCAGGGCGTCGAGATCAAGGGTGGGCGCGCGCACGACCTGTGCCGGCACCATGACCATGCCCATGCCTTCAGAGAACTGCTGCTGCGCGGCAGATCCGACTGACCCGCCGCCACGCCAAAGCTCCTCGCCTGACGCAAGGTCATAGATGATCCAATGTTCCATGATGAAGCTCCGGGACTAGCGCTTGAACTCAGTCACCGCGATTGCGGCACTGGTATAGGTCCACGTCGTGTTTGTGGTGGTGACGAAGAAGCGGAGGAAAAACTGCACGGCCGTCCCCGCCGGAAATTGGATGATCTGGAAGAAGCCGACAGGAACCGCCGTATTTGATGGCGAGAATGCCACTTCGCGGGAGAGAGCCAGCTCAGTTCCGTTGTATGCCGCAAATAGCTGCGCTCGCATGTTGCCAGAGCCACCGGTCCGAGTGCCATCGGCCTGTACGTCGACCTTCATCGTGCCGCCGGTGCTAGTGATATAAATTCGCCCGGTTTCACCCGTGTCTTCAGGGCTTACGCCGCCGCTCATGCCGGCGATCGCGACCGTGTTGGTCACGCCATTCACGGCGATGCGGTCGGTAATCACTGACCCGGCTACCAGCAGATTCCCGCTAATGGACACGTCGCCGATGATGTCGACACCGGCCCCAGCGTTTGCATCCGCGCTGATCGTGATCTGCGCGCGATTGTTTCCCGCAACCGCCGTGGTGCGCCAGTAGGCGGCCGTGCGTCCCTTAAGATCAGCGATGGTGCCGGCCTGCTGTGAAACTGTCGCTGCGGTACCGTTATACGTGCTGCGCAGATCGCTGAGGCTTTGAGCAACTGCCCCAATCTTCGGATCGACGACAACGGTGAGCCGCTCGTCGATCTTTGCCGTCAGATCGCCACCGGAACCGGACACCTGCGCTTCAAGATTGCTGACACGCTGCGCCGTGGCGAACCTGCCGTCGGTTACCGCGGTTTCGACCGTCGACAGCCGCCCGCTGGCGGCGTTGAGCGATGCCGTAATCGTGTCGCTGCGTTGTCCTAGCGCCGTGTCTCGATCGACCGATGTCCGCTCGACCCGGCCGATCTCGGCACGCACTGCGCTATCGGTGCTCACTAGGCTGGCCGCTACGCCATCGACCCGGATGCCGAGCGCGCGATCACCCTCGCTCAGCGCGCTCACCGTTTGATCTACGCGAGCGTTTGTCGTGCTATCCCGGCTGACATAGTCGGCACTGACCGTGTCGATCCGTCGCCCGATCGCACGGTCAGCGTCGGCCAGGGTATCGATGCTGGTAGCGACGCGAGCAGCTGTGGCGGCCTGCACAGCCCGCGCGCTACCCGATGACCAATCATTCCAAGCGTTTTGGCCCTGACGAGCACCGCCGATGTACGGACGCCAGAACCAGGCGTAGCTGTTATCCTGCCCTGCGTAGGTATCCAGCTTCCGCATGAGCAGGAAGGCCGCAACGGCGTTAGGCGGGACTTGAACGGACAGCTGACCCGACCGCTTAAAAAGGGCGGGGTCGTTAGCTAAGCTCTCCGTTGAGGTGTTAATGTTGCCGACTGTGTACAGGAAGACGGCGCCATCGCGATCGCGCCACCCGAGGTAACTTTGGGTGCTAGCTCGATGCGATGCGCACATGACCGAGAACTGCACATAATCGCCAGCTCTCACCGGAACGGGGCTTGAGATCCAGTCGAAATAGGTGTCCCCGCCGCCCACACGGCCGAGCTGCAATATCGAAAGAACGTTCTCGCCGGACGGATGATAGGGGTCCCCGGCAATGTTGATCCCGTAAGTAGGTCGGCTCGGATTATAGTTTTCCGACCAGCCGTCTGTCGTGACGAAGTCGGTGTTGCTGATGAGGTTTCCACCACCAGGCGCGAAGCTGCTCTGCACCTCCGAAATGCGCTGCCCGATTGCCTGGTCGGCATCCGCAAAGGCGCGCGCGTGTCAGTGATCCGGGTGTTGGTGGCAGTGTTGGCAGACTGGTAGTCGGCCGTGACCGTGTCGATCCGCTGTCCGAGCGCTGTGTCGCGGGTCGACGATGCAAGCTCAACCCGGCCGATCTCAGCGCGGGTGGCGGTGTCCTTGGTGGTGACGTCGGTCACGATAGCGTCGACGCGCTTGCCGATTGCCGCATCGGCGTCGGAAAGGGCAGTGACCGCATCGCTGATCCGCGTGCTGGTCGCTGCGTCCGCCGCCTTGAAGTTGGTGGTGACCGTGTCGATCCGTTCACCGAGCGCTT
>NZ_JRVI01000295.1:0-22525 GCF_000783375.1 Sphingomonas sp. Ant20 | reverse complement strand
GCGGCGCAGGGCTTCGCCGGCAGCGGCGGCTATGGCGACGAGATGCTCGACGACGAACGCGCCTGGGCTGCAGCCGAACTGTTCGCGACGACCGGCGATGCCGCTTACCGCGCGGCGCTGCCGACCGGCGCGACCGGCGAACCCGGCTGGGCCAGCGTCGCACCACTCGGCATGATCACGCTCGCGACCGCAAGCGGCGTTCCCGCGACGATCCGCGATGGCGCACGTGCGGCGATCGTCGCGGCCGCCGACGGCTTCCTCGTCGAAACCGCGCGCACCGGCTACCGCATCCCCTACGCGTCGCAGACTTATAATTGGGGCTCGAATTCCAGCATCCTCAACCGCGCGATGCTGCTCGGCCTCGCACAGCGTTTCACTGGCGAAGCGCGCTACCGCGCCGGCGTCGTCGATGCGGCCGACTATATCCTCGGCCGCAATCCGCTGGGCCAATCCTATGTTTCGGGGACCGGCTGGAAGCCGCTGACCAACCCGCATCACCGCTTCTGGGCGCATCAGCTGTCGGCATCCGCGCCACCGCCGCCGCCGGGGGTGGTATCGGGCGGCCCCAACAGCAGCGCGATGGTCGATCCGGTCGCCATGACACTTAAGGCCGGTGCGCGCCGCAACGCTGCTGGGCGGACGACATCAACGCCTATGCGCTGAACGAGGTGGCGATCAACTGGAACGCGCCGCTCGTCTGGGTCGCCGCCTATCTCGACAGCGACTGACGTTCAGCGGCGCTGGAGCGATTTCAGCAGATAGCCGCGGATTCGCTCGGTCCGGTCCTGGCTGGCCGGCCCGAGCACGCCGCGCGCGGGCGCGGGCAGATGATCGCCCGCCGCACTCGCCTCGTCCGCGAAGACATAATGTTCGAACCACGCGCGCCAGCCCGCCTTCTCCGCCGCGGGCAGGTCGCGCACCGCCATCATCGCGTGCACCACCGCATGGAACGCCGACACGCTCGAATCATAGGCGCGCCAATAGTTGCACAGCACGTTGAGCGTCCCGAACGCCTGGACGTGGTGCCACCAGATCGCCGGGATGAAGATCGCGTCGCCCGGCCCAAGATCGGCCACCACCGCGTGGCCGAGCGCCTCGGCATAGCGCGGATACCGCTCCAGATCGGGCGCAAGCGGATCGACCATGCTCGAAGGCGGCCCCGCCAGCGTCCGGTCGAGCGGCCCCAGATAGAGATTGCCGACCTGATCGGGGGGAAACAGCGTGAACCGCCGCTCGCCAGCGACCACGCAGGCGAGATTGGTCGACCCGTCATAATGCGTCGCGGTCTGCGATCCGTTGCCGATCCACAGCCGCGGCGTCGCCCCGCCCATCGGCAGTTCGAGCGGGTTCGCCGCCGCCCATCCCGGCAGATGCTCGGGCGCGGTCGCCGCGTTCGCATAGAGGATATGCCGCTCGGCTTCGGGGACGTCCGACAGGCGCAGCAATTCGCTCAGCAACACGCCGAGCGGCGCCTTTTCGCGGTGGAAGTTGAACCCTTCCAGATTATCGCCGCGATAGAAGAATTTGCCACCGAACGCCGGGCCGCCGATCAGCACCTCCATCGGCTTGCCGCCATTGCCGAGCCCGGTCAGATACGCCGCCGTCGCTCGATCGCCACCCGCCGCAGCCCGGACGCTGGCCCAGTGCGCGACCTGGCCGCGCAACACGATCGGCGCGTCGCGCAGGGCGATCTCGGCGGCAAAGGTCGCGGCGTCGACTGCGGCACGTTCCTCGACACGGGCATCGGTGGGGGCAGGATGCGATATCGTCATCCCGCTGCGATAGCAGGATAATGCGCCGCGCCCTATTGCGTTCGCTGGCCCGACGAAACGGCCGTCCGTCGATCAGGAGCGTCGGGCCCATCCCGCGACGCGCGCGTCGATCACCGCCGCGATCCGGTCGGCAATCACGGTCTGATCCGCGAGCGAGGGGTGCGAGTGGCACCCGGTGAAGGAAAGGCCGTTGACCGGGACATAGGTGAGCCACGGCGCGCCGGATCTGCGCAAGGTCGCGGCAACCTTGGCCACCTCCGCCTGGATCTCGCCATTGGCCATGTCCGTGGCCCACAGCACGATCTGCGCGCGTGGATCGCGCGCGTGGAGCGCTTGCACGAAGCGCACATAGCGTCGTTCGTAATCGCCGTGGAGGGCGTCGCGGCTCACCCATGTTTCGCCGGCGTGAAGCGGTGTGGTGAAATCGTTGGTGCCCAGCGAGACAACGATCACCTGCGGATGCCAGCCGGGCACGTTGGCACGGGATCGATGATCGAACAGGGTGAAGGGATAGGCTTCGGGCAGCGTGTCGGCTGCGAACCCGCCATAGTTGCGCACCACCCCGCGCCCGGAAATCGCATTGACTGCGTAATCCGCGCCGTAGCGGCGTGCGAGCAGCGCGCCAAAGCCGCGCGACGTATCCGTCGTCGCCCAGACCTCGTCCTGGGTACATTCGCGTTTGGGCGACGTCACACCATAGCCGACGGTGTGCGAATCGCCGACGAACTCGATCTGCCGCGTGCGACTGCGCAACTTCGTTCCGACCGTCCCCCGTTCGGCGAAGAACGGCCCGATGCCGGTCGGACCGGACTGGCTTTCCGAAGCGACCTCGATGCGCAACGCGTGCCGGCCGGCGGGCATCCCGGCGACGCGGTACAGGCCCGGAACCGGCTTGACGAGCGTCGTGATCCTGCGTCCATCGACGAGCACGTGGAGTGCCACCTCGCCCGGCCCCACGTCGAACGATACCGCCGAGCCCCGAAACGCCGTCTCGGCATAACTGCCCGGCCATTGGCGAACAAAGCCGGCGCCTTTCCGCTCGAAACGGCCGTGCATTGTGGCCGGCAACGGCGTCAGCGCGACAGGCCTCTGTGTCATTCGCTCGACGCGAGGCTGTGCGGCAGCCTCGACCGTCGCCGCGAGGATCATCAACCCGGCCGCCATCCCTGCCATCCGACCATGCTTTGCCATTCAAGAACCTCCTACCGCTCCTGCACGCTCCTATCCCTTCCGCAACGACCAGGCGACCGGCGTGGTGGACGCGACCGTCGACCTGCGGCCGCTGTTTGCCTGAGCCGGGGCGACCGGTCCCGAACCCGCCCCCAAGGGCATCGCATGAGACGAAAAGAGCCGTTGGTCGTTCGTGAGGGGAAACGGTGGCGGATCTTGCTTGAGGTCCGATTTCGACGGAGGGATGACATGGGTAGAATGATCGACGGTGCGTGGCACGCGGGCAAGGTGACGGAAGACAGCAAGGGCGGCGCGTTCGAACGGCAGGATGCGGGCTTTCGCGACTGGCTGACCCCGGTGGGGAGCCCCGGCCAGGACGGACAGCCCGGCCATCCGGCGACGCCCGGCCGATATCACCTCTATGTCAGCTATGCCTGCCCCTGGGCGCATCGGACGCTAATCGTGCGCGCGCTGCACGGACTGGAGGATGCGATCGGCGTCTCGGTGGTCGACCCTGTCATGCTGGACAATGGCTGGACCTTCGGCACGAGCCGCGGCGGTAGTGGCGATCCACTGCACGACGCCGAGTTCCTGTGGCAGTTGTACGCCCGCGCCAGGCCGGACTATTCCGGCAAGGTCACCGTACCTATCCTGTGGGATCGTGAGACCGACACGATCGTGTCGAACGAATCGGCGGACATCATCCGGATGCTCGCGGCGTTCGGCGGATCCGGGCCGGACCTCTATCCTCAGGCCCAGCGGCAGCAGATCGATGAGGTCAACGACCGTGTCTACGACACGGTGAACAACGGCGTGTACAAGGCCGGGTTCGCCACGACGCAGGACGCGTACGAGGCGGCGGTGCGCCCGCTGTTCGAATCGCTCGACTGGCTGGAAGAGAGGCTGTCCGGCAGCGACTGGCTGGTGGGCGAGGCGATGACGGAGGCCGATATCCGCCTCTTCACCACGCTGGTCCGCTTCGATGCGGTCTATCACTTCCATTTCAAGTGCAACGTGCGCCGCATCTCCGACTATCCGGCGCTGGAAGCGTACGTCGAACGGATGCTGGCAGATCCGCGCATCGCCGCGACGGTGCATCTCGATCACATCAAGACGCATTACTACGCCAGCCACCGCGACCTCAACCCTTGCGGAATCGTGCCCGTCGGTCCTGCCCTCCCTTGGGCTCACCTCACCGCAGGAGGCGATCAGACGCTAACCTGACCAGCCGATTGGCAGCAGGGACATGTTGGCGATGGAATGCTCGAAGCCCGCGGCGACGAAGATGGCGACGGGGCCTATGATCACGCGACGTTGCCCGACAGCGTTCTGGCGAACGTCGCCATCTTGTCCAGCCTCGAATCCATTGTCGCGGCTGCAGCGTCGCCGATCGTTCATGCCGCGTCGGATCGACACCTATTCCGATGCGATAGGCTGGACAGAATTCGCTGCCTGATCTCGTGTTACGATCGCGTGTCCTCGGAAGGGGGAACCTGGGCAGACACCGGCATCCCGTTCCGACCCCCAGTCGCCGCATGATCAGCGCTCTTTGCGCGAGCGTCCGAGAGTTATACCGTCAAGCCTCTTCGGCTCGCATCACCGGTCGTGCGCCGCGCGAAGACGATGCCCGCCAAGAACGACCGCTTTTCCATGGGCCAGGGCCAGTTCGATATGAACATTCTTGCTGCGGTCATCGATTGCTTCGCTCGCGCGCCTTCGTTCTTGCTCAGCCCGGTCGCGATGATAGGCAACTCTTCCAGTCTCAGTCATCGACCCCTCGTCCCAATCCCACAATATATTCGTTAACCAACATACGTGAGAGGCATGCCGAGGTTCCCTGTCATCGGATCTTTCCGTGATCACAGCGGTCGCGATGCAGGATTTTCAAATCATGGAGCCATCGTCGAGGAACGGGAAAGAGCATAAGTCGCTGCGGGTGCCACAACCGGTCGAGACTGTTGAAAAACTCGGCGAGCCGGCAGCGCAGCCACGTCGCGCGTAATATGATTGCTTACGGATAGCGGCTTTACACCAGGAGTTGCGATGGTTGACGCGATACGAGAAGAATATTGCTCGGACCAACGCCCCTTCCAAGCCGAAGCGACTTTTTCAACAGCCTCGGTCGGTTTCGACAGTTTAAGAACGACCAACGTTGAGCTTGGCGGTGACGATGCTACAGCACAGTGATCCGCTAAACCTTTGGAGTCCGATGACCGAGCTGCCCGCGCACGAGAAGCAGCGACTGGCTGCCCTCGCAGAATATGACCTGCTGGACACTCCGCGCGAGGCGGCGTTCGACGAGATCGCCGAACTGGTGGCGGCGATCTGCGACGCGCCAATCGCGATCGTGAATCTGATCGGGGACGGCCGCCAGTTCTTCAAGGCGGAAGTCGGGCTTGGCGTTCGTGAGACGCCGTTGGAGACGTCTTTCTGCGGGCGTGCGATCCTCGAGGATGAATTCCTGCTCGTCCCCGATGCGACAGACGACCCACGGTTCGACTGCAATCCCCTGGTCACGGGTGAGCCGCACCTGCGCTTCTATGCTGGCGCCCTGTTGAAGTCGTCTGATGGCTTTCCGATCGGCACGCTCTGCGTTCTGGACTATCGCCCCCGCGACCTGACCGAGGTTCAGAAGCAGACGATCCGCGTCATGGCGCGACAGGTCATGGTGCAGTTTGAGCAGCGTGTTGCAACGGGACGCCTGATTGCCGCCGAAGCGCGCCAGCGGGCGATTGTCGATAGCGCACAGGACTTCGCCATCGTAGCCTGCGATCTCGAAGGCCGTATCATCGAATGGAGCTATGGCGCGGAACGGGTGCTGGGCTGGTCGGAAGACGAGGTGATCGGTCGAAGCGTCTTCCTGTTCTTCACGGATGAAGACCGCGCGGCCGGGGTGCCGGTACAGGAGATGGCCTGCGCCCGTGAGACGGGGCGGGCCACTGATGAGCGGTGGCACGTGCGCAAGGGGGACGAGCCTTTTTGGGCCAGCGGTGAGTTATCCCTGCTCCGGGATTCGGCCGGCCGCCATACCGGTTACGTCAAGGTTCTTCGTGATCGTACCGAAGAGCATCTTGCCGGCGAAGCGCTCCGGAAAGCGCAGCAGCGCTTCCAGACAATCTTCGACACGGTCGATGCGGCTTTCGCCATCGTCGAGGTCAAGTTCGACGAGGATGACAAAGCCGTCGATTACCGGTTTGTCGAAGCCAACCCCGCTTTTGAACGCCAGTCCGGCGTCAACTTGCGCGGCAAGTGGGTCACGGAATTCGCACCTGACCTCGAGCAGTTCTGGTTCGAGACATACGGGCATGTTGCCAAGACCGGTGAAGCAACCAATTTCGAGAATTATGCCGAGGCATTCCAGCGCTGGTTCGACGTACGCGCAGTAAGGGTTGGCGATCCCGCAGATCGACAGATCGCAATTATTTTCAACGACGTGACCGCCCGCCGAGAAGCGGAGGAACGCCTGCGTGTCAGTGAAGCCGTCGCACGTCAGAACGTCGAGCGGGTGAAACTCGCGCTGGAAGCCGGCGCCATCATCGGCACCTGGCACTGGGACCTGCCAAGCGATCAATTCACCGTAGACGAGGCATTCGCGCGTGCCTTCGGCCTTGATCCGGCGCTCGGCCGATCCGGCATTCCGCTCGCGCAGATTACAGCAACGGTACATCCCGACGATCAGGCAGGGCTGACTGAGGCCATCACCGCGGTGATCGCCCGCAGTGGGTCCTATGCGCATCAATACCGGGTCCGCCGTGCTGACGGCCGATATTACTGGATCGAGGCGAACGGTCGGGTTGACCATGCACCCGACGGAACGCCGCTGAGCTTTCCCGGCGTCCTGATCGACGTCGAGGAACGGCGGAGCATCGCAGCGGAGCGCGACCGTGCTGTCGCCGATCTGCGCGCGCTCGCCGAAACGCTGGAGCAGCGCGTCGCCGAGCGAACCGCCGACCTCGGCCAGGCCGAGGATGCGTTGCGCCAATCGCAGAAGGTGGAGGCGATCGGGCAACTCACCGGTGGGGTGGCGCACGACTTCAACAATCTGCTGACGGTCATCCGGGGTTCTATCGACCTATTGCGCCGGCCCGGTCTCTCCGACGAACGCCGGCAGCGCTATATCGACGCGATCTCCGACACCGCCGAACGCGCGACCAAACTGACCAACCAGTTGCTCGCATTCGCGCGCCGCCAGTCGCTCAAACCCGAAGTCTTCGATGTCTCGGAAAGCGTGCGGACGGTCAGCGACATGGTGCGGACGCTGACGGGCGCACGCATCAAGGTATCGCATCGGCTGCCGACGGAGCCTTGCTACATCGACGCGGACCGCAGCCAGTTCGACACCGCGATCGTCAACATGGCGGTCAATGCACGCGATGCCATGAACGGCGCGGGCGAGCTGGCCATCGTGGTGGCGGCAGCCTCCGGCATGCCCGCCATACGGTCCCATCCGGCCACGCCGGGCGAGTTCGTGACGGTCTCCTTGACCGACAGCGGTCCCGGTATTCCAGCCGACAACATTGAACGGATCTTCGAACCGTTCTTCACCACCAAGGGGGTAGGCGAAGGGACAGGCCTTGGCCTCAGCCAGGTCTTCGGTTTCACAAAGCAGTCCGGCGGGGGCGTCGTCGTCACAAGCGACGAAGGCGAAGGCGCAACATTCACCATGTTCCTGCCCCGGGTCGACGGGCTGGACGGCGGAGCGGCCGAAGAAGGCGACAACTCCCTGCCGCTCGGCGAAGGCGCCTGCGTGCTGGTCGTCGAGGACAATGCCGAGGTTGGCATGTTCGCGACCGAGGCGTTGGGAGAGTTGGGCTATCATACGGTCTTGGCGATGGACGCCTCCAAGGCACTCGCCGAACTGGCGACAGATGCAGGCAGGTTCGACATCGTCTTCTCCGACGTGATGATGCCGGGCATGTCCGGTATCGAGCTGGGTCAGGAGATCGGCCGGCTGTATCCTAAGCTGCCGGTCGTGTTGACCAGCGGGTACAGCGAGGTTCTGGCGCAGAGCGGTACGCACGGGTTCGAACTGGTGCATAAGCCCTATTCGATCGACACATTGTCGCGAGCCCTCAAAAAGGTGTCACGCCGTCGATGAAGCGTAAGCGGTCGCGCAACCGGACGAGACTGTTGAAAAAGTCACTTCGGCTTGGAAGAGGCGGTGGTCCGAGCAACATTCTTCTCTTATTATGCCGACCTTCGTAATCCTTTGAGGAAAATAGGGTGCCTGCAAGCAATCATATGACGCGCAAGGTGGCCGCACTGCCTGCTCGCCGAGTTTTTCAACAGTCTCGGACGGTTGTGACATTGCGCTTGCTGCAAAGAGAGCAATCGCAGGAACCGCAGTCGATCATCGTTGGATGCCAGCCATTTTTCAACGGTGTCGCCAAGCATGAACGAACGTCCGCAACCGGTCGCGGCCAGGCATGGTCGATCAATCTACGCTGCCCGGCATTCCCCTGCGGCACGCTCAGTGCCGGCTCAACAAGGTTTGCAACGTGCGTCCAACGTCTTCGGCCGAGAACGGCTTGTTGAGCACGGGATGGCCGGCGAACCGCTCCGGCAGGACGGTGGCGCTGTCGTAGCCGGTGGTGAAGACGAACGGGATCTTGCGATCTTGCAGGATGGCAGCAGCGTCCCACGACATTTCGCCATCGAGATTGACGTCGACGAGCGCGGCATCGATCGCTGCCTCGCAAGCAAGCTTTAAGGCTTCCGGCAGCCGCATCGCGGGACCGACAATGTCCCAGCCCAAATCGATGACCACATCCTCGATGAGCATCAGCACCATAGCTGAATCTTCAACGATCAGGATCCGCGGCGGATTGTCGGTAGGAATGTCTGTGACTTTCGCAGGGGCATCATGGGCGATAGAGGCGTGGGAGGCGGTGCCGCCAGACTGCGCCACCGACGCGGGCATGACGATCGCGCACGCCACCCCGCCCGGGTCGAACGTTAGAGTCGAAGATCCGCTCGTTTCCAGCGCCAAGGCCCGCTCGATCAAGGTCGATCCGAAACCGCGCCGTGTGGGCTTGCTGACCGGAGGACCGCCGCTTTCCTGCCATCGCAGCTCCAGTCCAGCCTGCGGGTCAAACTGCCAACGAATGTCGACATGACCGCCGGCGGCCGACAAGGCCCCGTATTTGCCGGCGTTGGTGGCAAGCTCGTGGATCGCCAACGACAGCGCCAGTGCCGCTTTCGGGAGAAGCATCACATCCGGACCGGTGATCGTGACGTTCGCATGCTCCGCCCGATACGCATCTAGCTCCTGTTGGATCAGCACGATGAGCGACACGCCTTCCCATCGACTTTGCGTGAGCAGACTGTGTGCGCGCGACATCGACCGAATCCGCCGGTCGAGCCCATGGGTGAAAGCAGCAAGCGACGACGCACTTCGGCTCGTCTGCGCCACCATCGCCTGAATGCTGGCCAAGGTGTTCTTCACCCGGTGGTCGAGTTCGGCCATCAGCAATTGTTCCTGCTGCCAGGCGCGCAGCCGTTCGCGTGCGGCAGCATCGATCCGCCGCAGGACGACCTCCAGCAGCGACACCCGCAGGTCGAACGCAGCATCGTTGTCGGACGGCGACCAGGGGGTCGACCGACCGCGCACGGTCTCGGTCCACGCCTCGAAGGATTTGCGCGGCGTCAGCCGGATGCCGTTCGGACCGACTTCCATGGGCTTGTTCGGATCGCCGCCCCATTGCACGGTCTCGACCACCTCGGGTCTGAACCACAGCACGAAGTCGCGCGGTTCGCGCGAGACGGACATGGCAAGCAACCCGGAGGCGATCTCCGCATAGGCCTTGGCCGGCGGATAGTCTTCGCCCAGCCGATCCGTGGCATACACCCCTTCGAACGTGCCCATGCGCAGGGTCAGCCAGTCTGTCAGGGCGCCAATCTGGTCGTCATCGGGCGTATTGCCCAACGCGGTGATGCCGCTGTTGACGCGGATGGCGACACCGCCACGGGTCTGCCCAACCCGCAGCGCAAGACCACCCGCGGATATGTAATCGAGCAGCTGCTGCTGCTGCGCGACCAGTCCGGCCCCGTAATCATCCTCGCTCGCCAGCGCGTGCATGATCCCGGACAGCGCCTTGCGGGACAGCAACCGGGCCTCGAGCTGCTCGGCGCGCAGCCGCACTTCCAGTTGCAGCGAGAACATCGATCCGAACAGCTCGCAGACACCGCGGAGATGACGCGGCAGGCGGCGCGGCGTATGATGGTGACAGGCGATCAGCCCCCAAAGCCTGCCTTCGAAGATGATCGAGATCGACATCGAGGCGTCGACGCCCATGTTGCGCAGATATTCCCGGTGGATCGGCGAAACGTCACGCAGGGTCGCGTGGCTCATGTCGAGCGGCAGGCCGCTGCGCGGATTGATCGACGGCAGCAGCGGCGCGGGCGTGTAATCGACTTCGGTGATCAGACGCAGCCAGCTGGTCAGATACAGCGTGCGGGCCTGTTTCGGGATATCCGACGCGGGATAGTGCAGATCGAGGAATGGCGTGATGTCGGCGTTCCGGGCTTCGGCGAACACCCAGCCGGAATCGTCGGGCATGAAGCGATAGACCATCACCCGGTCGTAGCCCGCGACCGCCCGCACCCGCTCGGCCGCCAGTTGGCAATAGGCCTGGAGATCGGGAGCGTCGCCAAGTCCGTCGAACATTTCCTGGACGCAGGCGAGCGGATCGACGGCATGACGGTCGCTCAGGTCGGCATCCTCGACCTCGATCACCAGCGCGCCATCGCTCAGATGGACGCTGGCATCGATCGCGCGGTCGGGGACGACCCGCAGCAACGGATCCAGCAGGTGACGCGGGCGCGCGAGGCTGGAGCTTTGCAGCAAATCGCGAAGCCGCTGAAGCTGCTCGGCATTCAGCAAGTCCGCCAAGTCCTGCCCGGTCAGCGACGCCGCATCCCTGCCGAACAGGCCGAGGGTGTCGCCTGCGACCTGCTCGACCAGCATCGTTGCAGGATCGACCACGAGCATCGCACCATGGGGGAGGATCGAGCCGGGAATATGGATCGGCTCGCGATCGCAGTTGGTCAGATCGACGGCACCGTCCATTTGCTGCGTCATGCCGGCATCCATTCCTCATACGCCGCAAACATCGACACCGCCGCTGCCGTTGCAGCAGGTCGGTCCTGCACGGCAGCGTCGGGTAGGTTGGTGTCCAGCCCGACGGCACACCGGCTCCAGTCACCGGCACTCAGTCCTGGTTCGGGCAGGCCCCAGACAAGGCAGCCGATCAGTCCACCGCCGACACCGAGCATGGGGTCGACGACGGTATTGAAACCGTATGTGTGGCCGAGAAGCAGACGATATTCGTCCCGGTCGGCCGAGCTTGCCGCCCGACGCGAAAGCACGGGATGATGATGCCGGCGTTCGTGAATGTCGCCCGTGGCGGTTCGCAACCCGGAGCGGCCCCTCGGTGTCGGCACGCTGCCTTGGCGAGCAGGCATCGGGGCTTTCGGATGCTTGCCGCGCAGGGTGGTTCCGACCGCAGCGGACGCCTGTAACACTGACGCGCGCATTGGATTCCTCGATCAAGACGTACGGTCGATGATTGCCGTGGCATTCCTCGACGTTGCCGTATCCACACCATATTTTCGAAATCTTGCCTAGCGAATGTTGCTTATCGGTTTGCCGCCGCAACAATCATCGCAATTATTCCCGTAGCGCCGTGCTCATGCCCTCGAACGAATATGTCATAATTTTTGACATGTTTACGTACAAAAATTCTCAGCCAAGTCAGCGCATTGACGGCCAGATACGTCGATGGCGTCAACGAATGCTAGTAAGTTCCCACAAGACAGCAAAGGGAAAAACCATGGACCCAACACGCATCCCCGGCAACGAAACCGACCCTGCGATATGTCTACGGTACCAGGCTTCAAGACGCGACCGATAACCCAGCGGCGCATACGCTGCCTGACGATGATGCCGGTGACGTGGATGGCGTCGAGCTCACACGTGACGCTTGGTCGGCGACTGCAGAAAATTGGCTTTGGGGAGGCTCGGCGCTGATGCCGTTCCCTGAAGGACCGGATTTCGAGAAGCGACACGGCTTCCCGAAACGCACTTCGCATCGAGAAATACGATACCCTCGTGCTAGACCCGACCGGTTCGCAAAGGTCTGGACCAGTCGGTCCGGGCATTCGCCTCGGCATCACGGGCCGCTTGTTCCCAATCATAATCGACGGACAGAAACTCTACCACCCAGCCATCACCCTCATTGGACAATACCGCATAGCGCGCATGCGGCGATCCGCTTTCCACCAGGTGAGCGTAGGGTCGGTCATCGTCATATGCCGGAAGACCGACGCTTCCCGGATTTATGATCATGCGCCCGTCGTCGAGCGTCATCACCCGCTGGAGATGCGTATGGCCGCAGAGGATCACGGCCGCATCGACAGTTCCCGCACGGTGTCGAACTTCCTCGCGAGTGGCCTGACGAAGCCCCGCCTCCGTCACCGTCTCTAGAAAATAGGTCAGGTCGCTGTCCGGCGTGACATGAACAAGCAGCACATCTTTGGACAGGCGCATGGTCGTGGGCAATGCTGTCAGCCACGCACGCTGTTCAGCGCTCAGCTGGTCGAAGGCGTGGCGATCGGACAATCCCATGCGCTCGCGAGGCTGATCCGATATCTGACGTTCGTGATTGCCGCGTATAGTGGGCAATCCCAGAGGCATCAATCGATCGGCTGTTTCCCGCGGGAACAGGCCCCCTGAGCAGATGTCCCCGAGGTTCACGATCTGGTCCACGTGCCGGGTGGCGATGTCGCCGAGAACTGCGT
Source organism: Sphingomonas sp. Ant20 (assembly GCF_000783375.1). NCBI lineage: Bacteria > Pseudomonadati > Pseudomonadota > Alphaproteobacteria > Sphingomonadales > Sphingomonadaceae > Sphingomonas > Sphingomonas sp. Ant20. The sequence continues at coordinate 9,785 of NZ_JRVI01000295.1, read as the reverse complement.
CGAGGGCAGCGACATTCCCGTGAATGTCGGAAATTGCAGCGATCTTCATTACGGACCTATAACGATCTCGCCGTACGATCGTAACCCCCGCGCTTCGGCAACGACAACCTGAGGCCGGCTTCGGAACCGTCAGCAGCTTGGCGCCCCCCGGCGGCACGGATTACTGGTCCCAATAGATCGTCTCGAAATCGCCGACCGGAGCTGGAGAATCGGGAATGATCGTACTCAACGGACGGCCGCTCTCGACGATGCGAATTGCCTGCCAGAGCGTCGGTCTTTTTGACGTTGGCAGCCCGGCCGTTTGCAGCCGGCCAGAGCGGGGCGATGCGGGTTTACGCTAATCGCCCAGCCACACGGCGGTGATCTCGCCGCTATGCCCCTCCGGCGCCAGCACCGCGCGCAGCGCTTCAAGCATAGGCGGCAGCGCCTGCGTGAAGGCGTAGGGCGGGTTGACGATATACAGGCCCGCGCCGTTGTAGATGCCGGACTGATCGGCATCGTACAGCCAATGCTCCACCCCCAGCACTTTGGGGATACCGAGCCTGCGCAACTGCCCCGTCCACCGCGTATGCGTGGCGCGGTCCTTCAGCGGATACCAGATCACCGTCACGCCATGCGCCCATTTACGGTGCGCGGCGGCGAGGGTCGCGGTGATACGGTCGCGGTCATCGGGCTGCTCGTACGGCGGGTCGACCACCACCACGCCACGGGCGGTCCGGGGCGGCAGCAGCGCCAGCCAAAGCTCATAGGCGTCGCGCTCGTGCACCGCAGCGGGCGTGCCGCGCATCACCCCGCGCAGGGTATAGGCGTCCTCGGGGTGCTTCTCGTTGAGGATCAGCAAATCCTGCGGGCGCAGAAGCTGCGCGAGGATCCGCGGCGAGCCGGGGTAGAATTGCGGTTCGGTCCCGGAATTCACCGCCTGTACCGCGGCGCGGTAGTCGTCCAGCAAGGGGTTCGGCTCGGCAAAGGCCCGCAGCACGCCCTGTAGGGACTCGCCGGTGCGTTGCGCATCCTCGCCGTCAAGGTCGTACAGCCCGCAGCCGGCATGCGTATCGATCAGCGTCAGCGCGCCCGGTTTCTGCTGCAGGGCCCGCACGAGCGCGATCAGCAGGCTGTGCTTCACGACATCGGCACTGTTGCCCGCATGGAAGGAATGGCGATAATTCATTGTGACGTAAGACCCTGACGCTCTGCCTGCATGCGGGCTGCCGGGCACGATTGCCGGGCGCGAGGTGACCGAAGTAACCGGTCCGGTGCCATTATAAAGTCGCGCGGAAACCTTCAACGCCGTTCTGATCATGGCACGGGCCGCACGCCCTGGCCTTGTGTCGGACGATGATGATCCCGTCGCGATAATCGGTTATCGACCGTCGACGATGATGGATGGCATTGCAGATATGGCGCTCCGGCATGGCGATCGCCGCGCCCGGGCTTATGAACGGAATGAACCGGTGATCCGGTGCATCCAGGATGCGATCACCGCCTATCGCCGCGACGGCGGCGATCGTGACGGTCGCCCGACGATTGGCGCGCTGATCGCCGCGTGCACTGCTAGTGGTCTCACGGCGGCTCGTGGCGGTCCGGTGACGCGCTATACGATCTGTCAGGCGCTGAAGCTGACAGGCCTCTCCTGATGCGGGTCGACACGGGCGAAATGCACGAAGCGGCCGCGCAACGTACCCGCCGCCTCGTCTGTTCTCGCCATTATGCCAATCGATCCTGACCAGACCGCCACGATCATCACCAGCCGGGCCATCCGTGCCGGCCACGAGCAGGATTTCGAACGCTGGGTGGAGGAACTGAACCGGCACGCCCGTGCGGCGCCGGGGTATCGGGCTGCGATCCGGCTCGGTCAGACGGCGGGTTTTCAGCACCTGCTCTTTCGCTTCGACGATCGCGCCGCAGCCGATACATGGCATGACGACCCCAAGATGCGCGCGCATGTCGCTGTCGCGGACCGCTTCTCTACGGCGCTCCGCCAGCTCGAAACTGGCGACGGCGTCACCTTCGAGCTGCCGAGCGATGCGAGTGCCAGCAAGTGGAAGCGGTTCGTGACGACATGGCTGACGGTGTTCCCGGTCCTACTCCTCATCAGCATGATGGTTCGCACGGTGTTGAAGGACGCACCACTGCCGCTGCAACTCCTGCCCTCGTCCCTGCTGCTCACCGCGACCCTGCAGTGGATCATTCTCCCGCGCCTGCAACGCTATACCCGTTTCTGGCTGTTGCAGGACAGCTCGGGCCGGCTGCAGAGGTGAGGATAAGGCATGACGGCGCATTGCCGGACATCGCGCGCGCCCTCACCCCACTCCTCAGCTTCGTCCATTCATTCATCGTTGGGCTGACCGCTTTCGGCCTCTAGTCCCTCGTCATCAGCGTCGCGATCCGAGAGAGGAAAAGCCGTCAGGCAGGTTCAGGGCTGATCATTTGTCCTTCTTCCAGCCGAATGCCGACAGCATGATGTCGAAGAGCCGCGTGTTGGGCATGAAACCCCGGACCTTGTCCGCACCGGGGCCGCTCGCGGCGACGACGACCTCTTCGCCGGTATGGCCGGGTTCGACGCTGATCACCGACTTCGCATCGGGATCATATTGCGTCGCGAGCGGCGTCGTGCGCTTGCCGCCGGTCATCCGCAGGCCGAAGCTGTGGTCCGCGGTGAACAGGATCAGCGTGTCCTTGCCGGCAACCGCGCTGATCCGGCGGATCATGTCGTCCATCTCGACGACATGCCGCAGGCCTGCCTTGGGATCGTCGGTGTGCATGTCCCATTCGACCGTCAGGAAATAGCCCTTCGGGTTGCGGGCGAGCTGCGCGACGGTCGCCTCCACGGCGGGAAGCGGCGCGAAGTCGGCATCGCGCAGCACCGCGGTCCGGGGTGCCTGGCCGACCAGCGCGGTATCCTCGCCGAAGCGGTAGCCGGCGGTCCTGAACGCCTGTTCGGCGCTCGTGCCCGGGCCGGCGAATGTCGCGACGGCGTCGGCACGGCCCTTGCCGATCAGGATATCGACGCCGTCGCCGAAGCGGGGCTTGAGCATCTGGCGGAATATCTCGCCCTTGTCCGCGCGCGCGGCGACATGCGCAAAGGTCGCGGCCGGGGTCGCGTCCCAGATGTTCATGTTGGTGACGACACCCGTCGACAGCCCGCGCTGCTCGGCATATTCGAGAAGTGTCTTGACCGGCATCGCGCGGCCGCCCGGTCCAGAAGGCGTCGTCGACACCATCGCGTTGTTCGTCTTGTTCCCCGTCATGATCGCGGTCATCCCGGCGGCGGAATCGGTCACCCATCGATCGAGCGCGGACGTATCCGACAGCGCGACGTTGGGCATCGACTGGATGAACAGCGATTGCGGCCGGTCGTGCGCCAGGATCCCAGCGGCGCCGAGCGTCGACAGGCCACCCGCGTCGCCGAGGAAGAGGATGACGTTGCGCGCCTCCTGCGCCGCAGCGGGCGTGCTGCAGACCACGAGCATCGCGCCAGCAAACGCCGTGCCGCCGAGGAATTTGTAGAACGCGGTTTTCATTGCAGAGGTCCTTGCATCGGGGCCGGTGCCGAGGCGTTGCCGGGTCGTATTGCGGATTGATCGGGTCGTGCGGACGGGGATCGCCAGCGCCCGGTCTTGCGCTCTCGGTCCACGCCGGAACGAGCAGGTCACCTTGCAGCGATGCACCCGCCGCGCTGCGGCGATACACGAAGTCCCGTCCCTCACGGCTGGCCGGGTCTGCGAACACGCCGCGCTTTTCGAGGTCGACGAACCAACGATCTATCGGGCGGACTTGGGGCGCGGTCACGACGAAAAACTCTGAACCAGACTAAAGACGCCCATCCTCTAACCGCAGTAAATGTAAGTTTGGCGACACATTGATCAGATCAGTTGCCGCGACGTCCGTCGGCCCAACGATGATGATGACCCGGATCATCGCGAATGTACGCGCCGTCAGACGACACGCTCACAGCCCTCTGTGATCGAGTGCGATGATAGCTGTCGCCCGTATAATCGATTGGACAAATGTACCCGGGATCCGGCATTTTACCGACACGGTGGTAAAACTAATTAGGAGAGGACGCCAAGATGGCCGATTACGAACAGCCTAAGGCAAGCGGTTGCCCAATGGGCCCCCAGGGTGGCGGCGAGGTTAAGGCCCGCTCGCTCCTCGGTCGCACGAACAAGGACTGGTGGCCCGACGCGCTGCCGATCGATATGCTGCATCAGCACGGCGTCTCTCCCGACCCGATGGGCAAAGAGTTCGACTATGCCGAGTCGTTCAAGCAGCTCGACTATGCAGCACTCAAGGCGGACCTGACGGCGCTGATGACCGACAGCAAGGCCTGGTGGCCTGCCGACTATGGTCATTATGGCCCGTTCATGATCCGCATGGCATGGCACGCTGCCGGCACCTACCGGGTAACGGACGGCCGCGGCGGATCGTCGTCGGGTCAGCAGCGCTTCGAACCGCTGAATTCCTGGCCGGACAACGGCAACCTCGACAAGGCACGTCGCCTGTTGTGGCCGCTCAAGCAGAAATACGGCAAGAACATCAGCTGGGCCGACCTGTTCATCCTCGCCGGCAATGTCGCGATCGAGAGCATGGGCGGACCGGTGTTCGGTTTCGCCGGCGGCCGCAAGGACGTCTTCGCCTCCGAGGGCGACACCTTCTGGGGTGCCGAGGAGATCTGGGTCAACGAGGGTGCGCAGACGCGCATCAGCGAGGACATGCCCGAGCTCGAAGGGCCTCTCGCCGCGATCCAGATGGGGCTGATCTACGTCAATCCCGAGGGTCCGGGCGGTGAGCCCGACGCGCTCATGTCCGCACGCGACATGAAGGCGACGTTCCAGCGGATGGCGATGAATTCCGAGGAAACCGTGGCGCTGACCGCCGGCGGTCATGCCTTCGGCAAGGCGCACGGTGCGAAGCCGGCACCGCATTTCAAGGCCCCGTCTTCGGAATCGGTTCACATGCAGGGCCTCGGCTGGCTGACCGACAGCGAGGAAATCGGCCAGGGCCATATCACGACCTCGGGCATCGAGGGCGCGTGGTCGAACAACCCGACCAAGTGGACCGGCGACTATCTCCGCCTGCTCTTCAAATACGATTATGAGCTGACGGAAAGCCCGGCCGGTGCGAAGCAGTGGCAGCCGGTCAACCCGGAACCGGAGGACATGGCCCCCGACGCGCGCGACCCAAACAAGCGTGTGCCGACGATGATGACCACCGCGGACATGGCGTTGAAGGTGGACCCCGAGTTCCGCGAGATCGCGCTGCGCTTCCGCGACGATCAGGCGGCGCTCGACGACGCGTTCGCACGCGCGTGGTTCAAGCTGACGCACCGCGACATGGGGCCACGGGTCCGGTACCTTGGGCCCGAGGTTCCCGAAGAGACGCTGATCTGGCAGGATCCGGTCCCCGAAGGCACCGTACCGTCGGACGCTGACGTCGCGGCGTTCAAGGACGCCGTGCTGTCGAGCGGGCTGACGATCGGCCAGCTGGTAAAGACCGCCTGGGCATCGGCGTCGAGCTATCGCCGGTCGGACCACCGCGGTGGGGCGAACGGCGCGCGCATCGCGCTCGCGCCGCAGAAGGACTGGCCGGTCAACGAGCCCGAGCAGCTCAGCCAGGTTCTGGCAAAGCTGAACGACTTGCGGGGCAGCATGTCGCTGGCCGACGCGATCGTGCTGGCAGGCTCGGCAGCGGTTGAGAAGGCGGCACGCGACGCCGGGCACGACGTGGCGGTACCGTTCCTTGGCGGCCGCGGCGATGCGACGCAGGAGTGGACGGATGTCGAAAGCTTCGTGTGGATGGAGCCGCAGGCCGACGGGTTCCGCAACTACCTGAAGACGCGTCACCCGGTGAAGACCGAGGAGCTGTTGCTCGACAAGGCTTCGCTGCTCGGCCTGTCCGCGCCGGAAATGACCGTGCTGGTCGGTGGCCTGCGCGTGCTCGGCGCGAACTTCGGCGATGCGCCCGATGGCGTGTTGACCAAGCGTCCGGGGCAGCTGACGAACGACTTCTTCGTCAACCTGCTCGACAATGACACGTTCTGGGATCTGGTCGACACGTCGAGCGACGAGAAGTTCATCGGCTATGATCGCGGCGGTCGTGAAAAGAAGTGGCAGGCGACCCGCACCGATCTGGTCTTCGGCTCGAACTCGCAGTTGCGCGCGACGGCCGAAGTCTATGCCGAGAACGGCCACGAGGAAAAGTTCGTGCGCGACTTTATCCGTGCCTGGGTCAAGGTCATGAACGCCGACCGCTTCGACGTCACCGCCAAGCCGGTATCGTCGAACCAGGCGACGTAAGCTTCGTCGGTGGGTGGATAGGCTGTGTCGATCGGGGGGAAGTTTCCGAACGTACACGGCTTATCCGCCACTGGCCTGAGTTATAAGATATAGATTCTGATCAATCCGTGCCCTTTTAGCCATGGGCTTCGAGGTCGCACTGCAGCCGCCATTATCGCGCTTATAAGGGTAGCTGCTTGTGCCCTTGGCCCCAACGGCAGAGCGACCTGCGCTGAATAGCGTTTCAGGCAATCCCGGTCGCAATCGTACGACCTGTATACTGGTCCCGACGGCTGCGTGCATGGACCCGGGCCCGGACATTCGCGACGCGTTCGCCCCCCTCAGCTCCTACCATTCGATAGGGGCACCGACTTTCAATCCCGACCTTTGCGACGATCGCTTCCGAACACCGTCTTAATGATTCTTGCGGCATACCGACCGGTTGGTATGTTTGCATTATGACGAGTCGAGGATCTTCCAATAGCGCTCGCGATAAGCTGCTGGACGCTGCCGTGACGCTCATCCGCCGCAACGGCTTTGCGGCCACCAGCGTCGACCAGCTTTGTGCGGCTGCCGGGGTCACCAAGGGCGCCTTCTTCCACCATTTCGTATCCAAGGAAGCGCTGGGGGTGGCCGCCGCCGGCCACTGGCTGGCGATCACGACGCCGCTATTCGCCGATGCGGACGGCTTTGTTGCACAAAGGGCGTTGGGATTCCCTGTGAGGGTCAGGAAGCGTAGGTGGGATGGATGCCAAAACCGACCATGCCGAAGTACCGCACGACGAACTGGAGCGAGTATAACGCAGCGCTGAAGCGCCGCGGGGTCGCTGGAGGTCTGGTTTGACCCGGGCATGGATTGGCTGGCAGCCCCCGATTGGTCGTCGAGGTCGGCCGATGCGGTTTTCGGACAGCGCGATCAGGGTTTGCCTGACGCTGAAGATAGTGTTCGGACTGCCGCTACGGCAGGTGACGGGACTGGTTGCCAGCCTGCTGAAGCTGGCAAAGCTGGATTGGCCGGTGCCGGATTACACGACGCTATGCCGTCGGCAGAAGACATTGGCGGTGTCACTTGATGGTCGCGCCAGTACGGGTGGTCTGCATTTGCTGGTCGACAGTACCGGGATCAAGATGATGGGCGAAGGCGAATGGAAGACGCGCAAGCACGGCGCTTCCTACCGTCGCCAGTGGCGTAAGGTTCACCTTGGGATCGACGCCGAAACCCTGGAGATCCGGGCCATCGAGGTCACAACCAATGCGATTGGCGACGCCGCGACACTGCCGGATCTGCTGGCGCAAATCCCGACGGACGAACGGATTACGATCGTCGGGGGTGATGGCGCCTACGACACCAGAAAGTGTCGGGCCGCGATCGCAGCCCGGGGCGCAGACGCGGTCATTCCCGTGCGCCGGGGCGGCCAGCATGGAAGAAGCCGGCGGCCGGCGCCGATGCTCGCAACGAAACGCTACGCGCGATGAAAAGGCTCGGTCGAACAATCTGGAAGAAGTGGAGCGGCTACCATCGCCGCAGCCTGGTCGAGACGAAGATGCACTGCTTCAAGCTGCTCGGCGAGCGCGTCGCATCGCGCACCTTTGATCGTCAGATTACCGAGCTCAAACTCCGTGCCGCAGTTCTCAATCGATTTTCACAAATAGGAACACCGACCACCATCCGCGTTGCATAGATCTCGTCAGTAAAACCATATTTGTGCTTAATTATCTTTGTGCAACAAAGCCGCGGAGAACTATAACATGAGTCTACGCTTGGAGCATGTTACCAAACTCGCACATAGCAAGGAAGGCCTGAGGGCTGCTTACGCCGCGGGTGTCGATCATCAGCGCAATGGTTGGCTGAGATATCCACCATGCAAATGGGACCATCCAGCAATTCTCGCTTTTGATGAAAGCGGAACTTGCGTTGGCGGTATCAATTGGGGCGAGGACCATGATGATCGAACGCTCACAATCACGTTTGCCTGGGGTTCGCCTACTGCTCCTGCAGCCTTTGCTGCCGTACTTTCGCGGTTCCGGAAGGTTCACCTAAACGGGTGGTTTACCGAAATCCACTTCACGATATCAACACATAACGAAGCCATGCGAAAGGCCGTAAAAGTGCTTGGGCTTGTTCCTCGAGCCTTTACCTTTGAGATGCCGGTAAAGGCCATGGCCAGGTCTTGATGGCAAAAAAATGCCCGGCTTGGAAAGCCGGGCATTTTCGAGCTTAGCCGTTATCAGGCTTTGCGTTATTCTAATATCGCATATTGGATATATTATGTTAAAGACAAAGGTATAAGTCAGTAGCCTCTGTAAGCCTCACAACTGTTTCAGCGACGCATTGCGCTATCCCCTGCAAAATGCGCCAGTAAAAGATGATAGCTACTTATGCTGTTGACACTATTAAGCCCTGATGGGCTTACCGATAGGCCAGTAGCGCATGTGAACCCCCCGAGTTGAAAGTGTTTGTCTTTCGACAAGGGGACTTATGCAGGAACTCTATTTCGTAATTGTAATTCCATACGGTGAAAGGCGCATTAACCGCGACTGGCAGGTTTTTTTGACTCTCTGCTCGAGTGGTGATGTATCAAAGTCCCCGTAGCCGTCCGCATAAGCGGACCGTGCTGAGAGTAGGGGCAGACCACCCTCATCTTTACGCTAGAAGCGACGTTCCAGGCGATTGGCCTACGATATGGATGCCGGTCAGTGAGGTGGCGCCCTAAATACCCTGACAGGTCCCCGCTCTTAGATAAGAGTGAGGCACATGACTGACGGTACGACTAGGCGTTACAATGATGGCGAGGTCCTCTCCGGTGTTCAGCGCCGGAGGCGGTGGACACCGGAGGAAAAGGTCCGGATCGTCGAGGAGACATATCTGCCCGGGATGAGCGTGTCGCTCGTCGCCCGCCGGCACGGCATTGGTGGGAATCAGATCTTCACCTGGCGGCGCCTGATGGCGCAAGGTGCGCTGACCGCCGCGGCAGCTGGCGAGGAAGTGGTGCCGGCGTCCGACTACCGTGCGCTCGAGGCGCAGGTGCGCGAACTACACCGGCTGCTCGGCAAGAAGGCCATGGAGAACGAGCTGCTCCGCGAGGCCGTGTCCCGGGCCGCAGGCCCAAAAACTGCTGTTGCGCTCGACCTCGTTGCCGCGGGATGGACGGTGAGCGCGGTCGCAGAGGCGGTCGGAATTGCTCGCCCGCACCTGTCCGCAATGCGCCATCGCCCGTCGCCCCGACCACGCGGACGACCGCCGCTGCCGGATGCCGAGCTGGTCGCCGACATCAGCGCGCTCGTCGCCGATCTGCCAACCTATGGCTATCGCCGCGTTCATGCTCTGCTACGCCGGCAGGCCGAAAAAGACCGGGCGCGAAGCGCCCAATCCAAAAAACGCGTCTACCGCGTCATGAAGGTGCACGGGCTGCTGCTACAGCGGGACGGCGAACGCCGCGAGGAACGGCGTCACGATGGCCGGGTCGCCGTCGACCTGCGCAACACCCGCTGGTGCTCCGACGGGTTGGA
>NZ_JRVI01000294.1:0-5102 GCF_000783375.1 Sphingomonas sp. Ant20 | reverse complement strand
CTTGCCAGTCCCGTCACCTGCCGTAGCGGCAGTCCGAACACTATCTTCAGCGTCAGGCAAACCCTGATCGCGCTGTCCGAAAACCGCATCGGCCGACCTCGACGACCAATCGGGGCTGCCAGCCAATCCATGCCCGGGTCAAACCAGACCTCCAGCGACCCGCGGCGCTTCAGCGCTGCGTTATACTCGCTCCAGTTCGTCGTGCGGTACTTCGGCATGGTCGGTTTTGGCATCCATCCCACCTACGCTTCCTGACCCTCACAGGGAATCCCAACGCCCTTTGTGCAACAAAGCCGCATGAACTTGCCGCGGTTCTGATGGTCAAAATACCATACCAACCCCGCTCCCACGATCGCGATCGCGACAATCAATAGCGCCAACCGAACCCGTACCGACTTGAGCGGACCGGCGGGCCGCTCACCGACATCGTCATGGTCGCCTGAACCGACTGGGGGATCTTCCACCATTCTATTCCCGATCAACTATCGATTCAAAGAGCCGGGGGACTTGCCACGGCGGCCGAGCTTCGGCAATACCACATTATATGGAACCTCACCAATCGGGTATACGTGGGATCGCAACCACCTTCGGCTGGACCTGGTACAGGATGCGGCGACTGATCGACGCCTATCTTGCCTGTCAGGGTGCATCGATGGCCCAACTAAAACTGCTCGCGTATCTCGCGGAACAACCGCGCCGCTCCACCGACATTGCGAGCTTTTTCGATCAGGCGCCCCGCACTGTCACCCAGGCGATCGACGCGCTCGAACAAAATGGTCTCGTGTCACGATCGCCTGCTCCGGACGATCGCCGGTCCAAACTGGTGCAGATCACAGACGCCGGCCGGGCCACGTTGGGACTGGCCATGCCGCTCTACGACGACATCGTGGGGCAGACCTTCGGAAGCCTGACAGCGGATGAACTCGAGGGCCTCGACGCGGCGATCAAGCATTTGAACCGGCTCGTCGACCATCTGGAGACGAAGGCCAGCGTTCCCGAGACCCAAGTTCCCGCCCCGAAAAGCCGGGCGCATGATTGATCGAACTCCTACTGATGAAGCCGATACGACTGCTCTAAAAGAAAGGGAGCGGTTCGCACAGATTCTCGTCCTGTTCGGGCGGCACGGTCTCAAGGGGCTGGCCGCTCGGCTGGGTCTGGGGGTGGGGGGGGACGAGCCGCTTGAAGATACCCGGCCGGAAGCGATTGTCGCGCTTTTGCGGGATATCGGTCCTGTCGCGGTCAAATTCGGACAGATCCTTGCGATGCGAAGCGACCTTCTGGAGCCGGCATGGGTCGATGCACTTTCAAAACTGCAGGACCGCGTTCCTCCGCTTCCATTCGCGGCCGTGCAACCGCTGATCGAGGAAGCGATCGGCGGCCCAATCGAAACAAGTTTCAGCCACTTTGACACCGAAGCGCTTGCGGCAGGCTCGATCGCTCAGGCGCATGCGGCGACGCTGCTCGACGGGCGGGACGTTATCGTTAAGATTCGCCGCCCAGGCATCGAGCGGATCGTCGATGCCGATCTCCGGCTACTGCGAAGACTGGCCCGGGTCGCGGAGCGCCGTATCCCCGAGATTGCGAGACTGAAGCCGGACGAACTGCTGCGCCATTTCGCCGAGAGCCTCGCCCGGGAGATGGACCTCAGCGCAGAAGCGCGCGCCAGCGACGCGATTGGTGAATACCTCAAGGACTTCGGGGTTCGGACGGCACGCTTCGATTGGGAGCTTTCGGGCAGGCGAGTGAACATCCAGGAGCGGCTCCGCGGATTTCCCGCAAGCGATCTGGAGGCGGCACGCCGAAGCGATCTCGATCTGGCTGCGCTCGCCAGCACCTATGCGCAGGCGATCCTGCGCATGATCATCATCAACGGTCACTTCCACGCCGATCCGCATCCCGGCAACGTCTTCTTTCTTGAAGACGGGACGCTTGGCCTGATCGATTTCGGGGCCGTGGGCACCCTCCTGCCGAGACGCCGGGAGGAACTTGTTCGGCTTGGCCTCGCGATCGCTTCGGAAGACACCGGCGGTGTCGTCGATATCCTTATGCTCTGGGCTGGTGATCCGGACGTGGACCGGGTCCGGCTCGAAGAGGCAATGGCAGAGCTGATCGACCGCTTCAGCAACGTCCTGCTCGATCAGATTGACCTCGCCGACATTTTTCAGATGGTATTCGCGATTCTGCGCGACTTTCATCTCGCGCTTCCGCCTGACCTCGCTTTGGTGCTCCGGACCTTGCTGACCGCCGAGGGGTTCGTCCGGCGCATCGATCCGGCATTCGACATTGCTCGCGAGCTTGCTCCCATAGCAAAGGAAATGATGCGGGAGCGGGCGAGCCCTGCCCGGCTGCGCGGCGAGGCGGGCAAGCTGCTCGCAGCGCTCGGACGAGCGGTTCTGTCAACGCCGAACCTCGTCGGACAGATCGAGAAGGTTGCGCGAACCGGCTCGATCACCGTCAGTATCGCGCCCAAGGACCTTGAGCGTCTACGCGGAAGAGAGCGTGCCGGCAGGGGTACTCCGCAGCTCTATCCTGCCACCCTCGCGATCTGCGCCGCGATAGTGTTTTCCTCGCAGCCTCTCCTGGCGGGACTGTTGGCTTTCGGCGCTGTTGCACTGGCCGTTTTGGAAGGTGTGAGGCGGCGATGAGCGCGGCGCACGCAGAGCTGACCGCAAAGCATCGCGCCTGGCGCGACAGGTCTCGGGATTCCTAGCTCCCGATGGAAACGCATTCAAACTGGTTGAAGGTGAGCCTGATCGTGGGCCTGCTCATGGTCACTGCGATCGGATTCGCTTTGTGGCTTCTCCAGGCGAGCGATGCCAAGGGGCCGACGTACGAGATACGATTTGAACAATCCGTCGATGGCCTGCAACCGGGGTCGGCCGTGAACCTTCTCGGCGTTGCCATCGGTCGCATAACTGAGATCAAGGTTCAGCCCAAAAATCCAGATTTCGTGACCGTGCGGTTCGTGCTGACCAGTGACACGATTCTTCATCGAGGTGTGACAGCATCGATCGAACGGTCGTTATTTGATGGATCGGCAAAACTGAGCCTGAGCGGCGACAACAATCGCAACCCGGTGCTCGCGGCCCGAGAGGGGCAGCAGTTCCCGATCGTACCAGCAAAGGGCGGAGGACTCTTGGGCGGCGGTGGTCCAGCAGACCTCATTGCGAAGGTTTCGTCGAACGCTGAAAGTGTGTCTAAAAAGCTCGATCCCGTTGGTTTGCGTTCGATAGAGAAGCGTCTCGACGAACTCGCGCGCAACTCGCAGAGCTGGACTGGCAAAGTCGGTCAAGTGGCGGGACGGTTGCCACAGACGGACAGGCTCGATGCTTTTGCAAAGCAGATCGCCAATACAGGGATGGTGCAACGAGACTTCGCCGACGCATTGAAGCGTCACGAGGAGGATTTCGTGAGCGTATTTCTAGGTCGCTGGACTCGGCTGACAAATCAGCCGTGTCTTTTGGGCAGTCGGTTTCGCGCGCACGACCTCGGATGAGGCAGTTGGAAGCGGATGCCCGCCAGGTCACTGAGACCGTTCGATCGCTCCGGGGACCAGTCGGTCGTGCCGGCGATGTCGCCAAGAGAATCGAACAGGGGGGCTTGGGATCGACCAAATTGCCTGATTTCAAACCCTCGCCTGCTGGTCAACCAAGCGAGATCGAGACTCCTGCGGCGAAAAATGGATCGAAGCCATGAACAGCGTGTGCCGATCCCCGGCACGGTTTTGCTGGCGAGTGGTTCGACCCGGGATCGATGCGAGAAGGTGCTATTCCCGAACAACGGCAGCAACCATCGGAGTGATCGATGCCGAATACCGACCCAAAAGACAAAGCGGCGACACTCATCGCTGCGCTGCTCGTCCTCCTTGCGGAAGCCGATGCGTTCGGATTCACGCTACCGGCGATACAATTCGACGCTGCGATCACAGCGTTGAGTGGGATTGGCGGCGTGGCTCAAATATCGACCAAAGGCTGACTCGACGGCATCCCGCGTCGATGCGTTTGCCCAGTCCGACCTCCTCTAAAAGGCCACAGAATAATGGGATCGCGTCGGCTTTCGTGGTTGGAGCGGTCTTCTCATCCAATTTGCATATTCTGCAAAGGTGACGAGGATGACACTTCCCGCCGCCATTGAGCAGACTGATCCGTTTATAAGCCAGCGCGGTTTTAGCCATGCTGTGCGCAGGGTGATGCCAAACCTGCGGATTTATGCGCGTCGACTGACGCGTAACGAGGCAGATACCGATGACCTCGTTCAGGATACATTGGTGCGCGCCTGGGCCGCGCGAGAGCGTTTCGAGATCGGGACGAACCTTAAGGCTTGGCTTATGCGGATCGCACGGAACAGCTTCCTGTCTGGGAAGCGAAAGGATCGGCGCTCGGTATCGTGGGATCCGGCAATCGCAGAACGTCTTTTAATTGCCCCTGCCACGCAGGACGAAGGGATTTTCTCCAGTGAACTCAACCAAGCCGTGTCGTCGCTTTCTGATGGACAACGCGTAGCCTTCGAGCTGGTGACACGAGACGGGCTGACATTCGAGGAAGCCGCGGATCGTCTCGGCGTACCGCTTGGCACCGTTAAAAAGTCGCGTATCGCGAGCCCGTCGGGTGCTCGTTGACGGCTTTGAAACCGATCCGCCTCTCCCGGTCCAGCTACCAATGCTCCCCGCGCCCGCGTGCGAAGCTCCTGAAACAAGCGATGCGAAAATATACCGAAACGGCTTTGTTGCACAAAGGGCGTTGGGATTCCCTGTGAGGGTCAGGAAGCGTAGGTGGGATGGATGCCAAAACCGACCATGCCGAAGTACCGCACGACGAACTGGAGCGAGTATAACGCAGCGCTGAAGCGCCGCGGGTCGCTGGAGGTCTGGTTTGACCCGGGCATGGATTGGCTGGCAGCCCCCGATTGGTCGTCGAGGTCGGCCGATGCGGTTTTCGGACAGGCGCGATCAGGGTTGGTCCTGACGCTGAAGATAGTGTTCGGACTGCCGCTACGGCAGGTGACGGGACTGGTTGCCAGCCTGCTGAAGCTGGCAAAGCTGGATTGGCCGGTGCCGGATTACACGACGCTATGCCGTCGGCAGAAGACATTGGCGGTGTCAC
>NZ_JRVI01000293.1:0-13682 GCF_000783375.1 Sphingomonas sp. Ant20 | reverse complement strand
GGGGCTGCGATCGCGGCCCGACACTTTCTGGTGTCGTAGGCGCCATCACCCCCCGACGATCGTAATCCGTTCGTCCGTCGGGATTTGCGCCAGCAGATCCGGCAGTGTCGCGGCGTCGCCAATCGCATTGGTTGTGACCTCGATGGCCCGGATCTCCAGGGTTTCGGCCGTCGATCCCAAGGTGAACCTTACGCCACTGGCGACGGTAGGAAGCGCCGTGCTTGCGCGTCTTCCATTCGCCTTCGCCCATCATCTTGATCCCGGTACTGTCGACCAGCAAATGCAGACCACCCGTACTGGCGCGACCATCAAGTGACACCGCCAATGTCTTCTGCCGACGGCATAGCGTCGTGTAATCCGGCACCGGCCAATCCAGCTTTGCCAGCTTCAGCAGGCTGGCAACCAGTCCCGTCACCTGCCGTAGCGGCAGTCCGAACACTATCTTCAGCGTCAGGCAAACCCTGATCGCGCTGTCCGAAAACCGCATCGGCCGACCTCGACGACCAATCGGGGCTGCCAGCCAATCCATGCCCGGGTCAAACCAGACCTCCAGCGACCCGCGGCGCTTCAGCGCTGCGTTATACTCGCTCCAGTTCGTCGTGCGGTACTTCGGCATGGTCGGTTTTGGCATCCATCCCACCTACGCTTCCTGACCCTCACAGGGAATCCCAACGCCCTTTGTGCAACAAAGCCCCCAAAAGCGGACAGGCCGCCTTCCTGAAGAGTTCTAGACCGACGCCGAAAGCGCAATCCCCTTGGCCCAACGTAAGTGTCTCGGTGCACGTAGAAAGCCGGATGCTGCGGGGGTTACAATCGGCGCCGGCGGGGACCCTCGAACTGTCATCCCCTTTTATGCGACTGCAACAGTTTAACTCGGTTCGATGGGGTCCGGCTTTGCGCGCCGATTTGCACTCATATGCATCGATCCCGAGTTCGAGTCGTTGAACGGCTTCAATCATATCGGGAATCTAGCATGGCTGACCTTGGCGGCATCAAGAAGCATATGGAAGTCATTGGAGCGGACGGCGTCCACGTCGGTACCGTCGACAAGGTCGAGGGTGACCGCATCAAGCTCACCAAGCGCGACAGCGGACAGGGCAGCCATCAGGGTCACCATCATTATCTGTCTGCCGGGCTGGTCGCCGCGGTTGAGGGCGACAAGGTGCGTCTGTCCACAACCGGCGCGAACGCCTCACTGTTTGAAGAGGAGAAAGATAGGTCGAGCGGTGCCGGCGTCGGCACTAGCAGTGGTCACCCGCGCAGCGCGTTCGAAGGGCGCGACCAACAAAATGGTTCTGGACCGGGCTGGCGCACGATCGGGCTGGGAGCAGCGGCATTCGGCGTTGCTGCCGGGGCGGCGTTCCTGACACGGAGCAAGGCCAACACCCGCGATGAGTTCGAGTTCCGGCTTCAAACCGACGAGAGCGTCCGTCTGATTTCCTCGGCAAAGGTCGAGGGCACGCCTGTGGTCGGCCGTAACGGCGAGCATCTCGGCAAGATCGATAGCTTTATGGTCGATAAATACTCAGGCCGGGTCGCCTACGCGGTGATGTCGTTTGGAGGCACGATGGGCTTCGGCGAGGCGCTGTTCCCGTTGCCATGGAGCTACCTGAACTACGACGCCGCCAAGGACGGCTACGTCCTGAACATCTCCAAGCAGCAGCTGGCGACAGCTCCCAAGTTCAAGCCGAGCGAGGTGCCGGAATTCACCGCCAGCTACCGGCAAGGCGTGGCGCGCTTCTACGGCCGAGCTTTGATCTAGGATCGCCTTCGGGAGGGTCGGAGCGCCGATCCTCCCCTGCCGTACAACGCGGGTCCGACTGCCATTTCGGTATGGTTCGTGCGCTCTTTCGATACGCATCGACAATCGAACAACCGAAGGGGCCGATACGTGGAACGGGCCCAGATATGAAGCAGCAAAGGAAAAACCATGAGTCCGACACGCATTCCTGGCATGAGCCCGACCCCGGCGATATGTCCACAGAGCCGGGCGTCGGACCGCCGAGCGATAACCCGGCGGAGCATGACCAGCCTGACGATGATGCCGACAAGCTTGGTGACTTCGCCTAGAAAAGCACTCGGTGATGCTGCCGTCTCCGATGGAGCGGCGATCGGGGCGGCAGGGCTTTTTTTGAAAGGATCGAATGGAATCGTCGCCCTAGCACTACTTTGGCAGAATTGGTTCGTCGGCGGTCGCCAGCCGCTTATG
This sequence comes from Sphingomonas sp. Ant20, assembly GCF_000783375.1. NCBI lineage: Bacteria > Pseudomonadati > Pseudomonadota > Alphaproteobacteria > Sphingomonadales > Sphingomonadaceae > Sphingomonas > Sphingomonas sp. Ant20. The sequence goes on along the minus strand of NZ_JRVI01000293.1, from coordinate 11,473 downwards.
ACAGTGCGGGCACTGCGTGGGTGGCGGTCTTGCCAGCCGGTCAATGATCGCTTGTCTGATAGCAGGCAGGGTCGGTTGCGGGGGCGGTCCGCCGACTCTTTTTTTTCCGCCCCGCTGCCTTGAGGCGGCGGGATTGCAGGAAGGCGTAGGCGAGCATCGTCATCAAGGCATGCCTGTGTAATCCTGGCCACGACCGACCCTCGAAATGGTCGAGCCCGAGTTCCTCTTTTAGTTGCTGGTGGGCCTGTTCACAGACCCATCGCGCCTTGATGGTAGCGGCAAGCTGCCGCAGCGGCGTATCGGGCGGGAGATTGGATACATAGTATTTGCGCTCGCCACTCGAACGGCGTTCGCCGACCAGCCAGACCTCTTCACCAGGCATGGCCTGAACGCGGTTGTCGGCCATACGATGGCGATGTCCCTCGGCGATCCGAACACGCCGGGCGGCGAACAGGCAGGTGAGCCGCCCCTTGGTGCCGCGGCGCCATGCTACTTTTCGCCACGCCTCTCTGGCCAGTATGTCCGCAACCGGTACTGGTGGCTGGTCGGGGATATGGTATTTGCGCGGCCTTCCGCCGCGTGCTGCTGGGAAGGTCAGTTCGACATCGGCCGCGTAGACGGTTTGGCGGGACGACAGGCCAACCGCCCAAGACAGTCCTCGCTCGCTCAACGCCTGACGGAACGCCGCTCCTGAGCCGTACCCCGCATCGGCCAGCACGCATCCAAACCGGGCACCTGCGGCCATGACCCGGTCGATCTCCGCCATGGCGATGTCGGGTTTGCTCATCACCACTTGCCGCTCCGCCGGCACCCGAGCGCGTTTCATCCGCACCGGATCGTCTGTCCAGCTTTCAGGCAGGAACAAGCGGAGCCCAACCATCACCGGGACCTCGCGCGATGCCAGGGTCACCGAGACCAGCGACTGGCAGTTCGCCGTCTTGCCCTGCGACGATGCATATTGCGGTGCCACACCCACCGAATTGCGCCCCTTCTTCGGTAGGGCAGTGTCGTCGATGACGAGGTAGCCTTTCGCATCGCCAACAAGCCGGTCCGCCTCAGCCAGCAACCTGTTCTCGAACGGCGCGGTGTCCCATGTTCCGCTCGCGATGAAATGATGGAGCTGATCGTAGCCGACATCGTCCGTCCGCGCTGCCAGCGGCTGGATACTCTTGCGGTCGCCCGGGCCGATCAAGCCGGCAATGTACGCCGGACACATCCGCCGTTGCGCCGGGTGCGTCAGTTCCGCGAGAAACGGCGCCAGCCACGTCTCCAGATCCTCTCGCCAGCTATCGCTCGACATCATCGCGCACCGTCCCGGTCAGCCCTCATGCCACCGGAATCAACGACGATTCCACCCGGTTCCTTCAACCTGCCAAAGTAGTGCTAGCACCTGCTGCCTTGCGAGGGGGTCCCTTTTGCAACGGCAGGAATGGTCACTTGCAGTCATTCGAGGCTTATATACGATGATCAAATGCGACGTCGCGTTCTAAGCCTCTTCGTCACGAGCGGCTTTCGATTCAGCGAAGCTACTCGATGGTATTGCCAATCTGGGTTGTCCCGAACATACGCCGGGTGAAAAAAATCGTCAGCACCAATTAAGGTTACTGTGATGGTAAATGACGACGGCACGTTTGAGATTGAACTCGTCGCGGACGGTATTCCGGGCGTGGTTTTGCCAGACACGCGAATGATTAAAGGCCGGTTGTCGCCCGCCGCGCTGAAGCGCTTTCGAACGTTGGAACAAAGCCCCTCCTCGGTTGACGCCACAGTGCGCCTTAAGCAGGCGGTAAATCGTCGTTCCCAGAAAGTAGGCAGACCAACCGGTGACTTATTCGTGACAATTTGCGACTTTCAAGCGCCTAGGTTTAGATAAAGCACTAATCTGTACTTTTTAGCAATTTAGTTCGCCACTCGCTATTTGCGTGGCAACGTCCTCCGCGTCGTAACTGATTGAGACAGTGATGGGTCGCCCGAGCGATTACCCAATATCAATGAGTACGCCGCCTCCACCGACCAAGTTTTTAATAACGAGCGACGGTTTCATTTGTCATCTTTATAATAACCCTGATTCAATACTATGGTCAGGACTCATTGGTCGTAGCCAGAAGATGACGGTGGCCGTCAGTGCGAAGGCAGCGAAGAAGACGGCTGGGCAGCGGTCGTAGCGAGTGGCGACGCGGCGCCAATCCTTTAAACGGCCGAACATGATCGCTATGCGGCGCCGGTAGCGGCGCTTGTCGTATCTGACCGGCTCGTTGCGCGATCTGCGGCCCGGGATGCAGGGCTGGATGGGTGTCATCCACGCTTTCCTTACGAAGCCTAAATCAAATTGCGCCTCTCACATCGATGGGTCCTGTTCTAGCGCCAATCGCACTGCAAAGGGCGCCTATCGACGCGACAAAGTCCCTTTCCGCCTGATGTATGACCTGACCTTCGACCCGCACGACGCCTACCATAACCGTCGCGCTGGTCGTTTCGGCTTCAAGCTTGGCGATCACGGGCTGCATTCGTTGAAAGCTCCGGTCATCGAACAGGCCGAGGATGCAGATAAAGTTTAAGGTAGCAGCGACAGGGGTGACTGTGCCATCTCGCCCGTTCACGCGCCGCTGCTCGTGCACTTCGCATCCGCGGCGGCGAAGCAATTGGGACGCCATTCGTGCCACTGCCGCGTCCAGTGGGCCGCGCCCCGGCACACACAGTACAATGCTGCCATTTCCGTCGTTACCCTCCTCGGATCTGGTCCAGACGGTAACCTCCGTTCCGTCAAGAAAGCTGGCGTGGCCCACCGGGTCTGGGTGATGCTCCAACGCCTCCAGCACTTCGAGTGTGGTCTCACATACTGCCCGGAGCGCCGTGCGTTCCACGGCACCGCGATCGACATCAGAAATCGCGAGCCGCAGACCGCCAAGTATGACCTCGTCATAATAGGCGGCGAGCGAGAGCGTTTCGAGATGAGTTTCGGCTTGCTCGATGGCCTCTTCCGGATGACCTGCGAGTACACGTTGGTAGAATGTCTCAGAGGGCGAAAGCGGGGGGCGGTCGCCGAACACGACGTCGAAGATCTCGAAAGCCGGAATGTAACGACCCAGAACGACCAGCATCAGCGTTAGCGGCATCGATAGCACCAATCCGAGTGGTCCCCAGATCCACGTCCAGAACAACGCAGCGACGACGACTGACACCGGTGAGAGGCCAGTTGAGTGACCGTAGAGCAGTGGCTCGACGACATAGCCGACGAGCGGCTCTACGATCAGGAACAGCAAGGCGACATAGCCGACCATCAGCCAGCCTGGCTCGACGGCAGCCGCCAATGCTAGGGGACCGATTCCCGCAACAAGCACGCCTACATAGGGTATAAAACGAAGCAGTCCGGCCAGCACGCCCCAAAGGCCGGGCGATGGTACGCCAATCAGGAACAGACCGCCCCAGATCACAGCGCCGAACCCGACATTGACGACGAACTGCGACAGGAAGTAGCGACTGAGCCGCTTTGCGCCCTCGTCGAGCGCGACAGTCGTCCGGTGAAGGTCGACGGTACCCATAAGGCGGATCAGACGGTCACGTAGATCCTCCTTTTGGAAGAGGATGAAGATCGTAACGATGAGAACGATCAGAGTCGTCTCCACGGGTGCCAGGGCGGGCAAGACGTAGCTGCGGATCTCATCCATCGCGCTTGCTGGCGGTGCCTGGATCTCCACGGGGATCGCAGCGTCGTCTCGCGGGCGGGCCAAGAACGCTGTGCCTGCTCGGCGCGCATTCTGAGCATTCTGGCGGCTACCGCCCCCATTCGTTTGCAGTATCGAGCCGAAGCGGTCGTGGAGTGCAACGCGGACGACGGCCGCTTTCGTAGTGATGCGCTCCGCGTACGCCGGCGCGTCCTTCGTCAGCGTTGCTGCCTGACTTACCAAGATGGCGCTAGTCACGCCGATCGTGCCCAGGGCCATTAGTATCGCAAGGAGTACGGCCGGGGGCTCGGGGCACGCGCAATCGGCGGAAGCCGGCAACGATCGGCGCCAGCAGGAAGGACAGCAGGATGGCGAGGATGATGGGCAGCAGAACCGATCGGCCGGCATAGAGCGCGAACGTGACGATCGAGGCGATGATCCAGGGCGCGGTCGCGTCAATCGCGCGATGCGACTTCCATGTCCCATGGGCTCGTCGAACAGTAGTTGGCATATTGACTACGGTCACCGGTGCGCATTCATCAGAGGCTTCAGCAAGCTTCCCTCGCGGCTACCGGTTTTGGGTTAAGAATGTCGCCTCAGGCCGTTGTTTTACGACTGCTAGGTCGGGAGCAGTCGACATGCGGCGGTTCACGCCTAGGCGTTCATCGGACCGAAGATCGCGTGACGTGTTTGGCGCATTAAAGAAGGGGCGGCCCGTCCAAGGGACGGCCGCCCAGTCAATCAGATTCGCGGCGTGGTGCCGTACCGGTTGCGCTCGGTCACGACCTCGTCGTCGGTGTAGACAGGGGCCTTGTCGTCGAAGCCGTTCCAGCCCGACTGGCGGTAGGCCGAACCGCGCTCGTCAGCGTCTACCGACTTGTTGCGCTGCAAGACGGCCTCTGCCTCCATTGCGAGCGTATCGTCGACTCGCGCGCTGACAAGGGTACCGCCGCGACGTACGCCCTCAGAATAGACGTTCGCTTCCTCGTCAGTATGGCCGGCTTCCTTCAGCGCGCCAACGATCCCACCCGTAGCGGCGCCGCCTGCTGCGCCGATGCCTGCTCCGACTGCCGTGGAAGCGAGCCAACCAGCCGCCACGATCGGGCCCAGACCCGGGATTGCAAGAAGGCCAAGACCGGCAAGCAGACCGCCGACGCCGCCTAGAACGGCACCGGTCGAGGCGCCGCGCGATACATCGCCATCGTCGTTCACGTCGTCGATGCCGGTAGTGCCGTCATGGTCTCCGTGATCACGCTTATTAGCCATGATGCTAAGATCGTCACGCGGTACGCCGAGGCGTTCGAGATCGCTCACCGCGTTTTTCGCATCGGAATAGTTGTCGAACAGTCGTGTGATGGTTTTCGTCATAGTGTCTCTCCTAGTACCGTTATTTAGCGGGTCGTAACGTTGCCCTTGTAGTCTAAACCAACATTCACCTTCTTGCCGCGATGCATCGCCGTGCCCTGCCAGACGCCGTTGTCGCCCTTCGCCAGCTTCGATACGCCCGAGTATCCGGCCTTGGCCATCCGGCCACGCGCCTGCGCCTCGGTGAACGAATTGCGGCCGTCCGCTGGTGCGGCGACGTGGCCGACCGAGTTGTCCTTGACCGCTGGGTTATGGGATCCGGCATGACCCGTTTGAGCCAATGCGCCGGTCGTAAGCAGTGCTGCGGCGCCCATGCCGATGGTGAAGTGCTTCATGATGTCTCTCCTGGAAGATAATGCCGGCTTCGCGGCGTGTCACCGAATGATGCGGCGGGCCGAACAGAGCCCACCGCATAGTCAATCAGCGAACGGAGCCGCGACGAACAAGGTTCACGATCGCGAGCAGAACGATGGCGCCTACCAGTGAGATCAGGATCGACTGGATGTTGATCGCGCCGTCCATAATCGAGGCACCGCCGATGAGCGGGGTGATGATGAACCCCGCAAGCAGTGCGCCGACGATGCCAACGACGACATTGAGAATAACGCCCTGCTGTCCATCAGTCCGCATGATCATGCTGGCTAACCAGCCGATGATGCCGCCGACGACGAGGAGGATAATAAGGTTCATGGTGTAGCCCTCCCTTTGATCAATGCGCATCGATTAACCAGAACCACGAAGCAATGTTCCGGTTGTGTCGTTTTTGCAGCATTGAAGCGTAGTCCTCCTGCATCAGGGTGATTGGTGCGTCTGATACATCATCCGGAACTTGCAAGCCCTCGCTGCGCTTCAATTCAAGAGATTGGCCTCCCATAGCGCAATCCCAAGCACTTCGCTCCATCACCTCGAACAGTTGGTGGAGAGCCCGCTCGAAGGCGTGGTCGTGATGGACCAGACTGAGATAGTTTTTGAAGCAACGCCGCTGCCCTAGCGATGCACGGCGTCGCCAAGGTGGAGGAGCTGGGCGAGAACGCGGAACAGTATGTCCAGCGCTCTCCAACTTAACGACTTAAAAAAAATTGGGGAAACTCGAGGAAAAGGGACCTTGCTCTCCTAAAGATCTCGTCTAGCCTCGTCGAGGCGCCTGAAGAGCGGGACACAGGTATTTCGTGCTCCGGCGTACGGGAGGACAAGACATGAGAAGCGTGTTCAAAATCGCGTTTGCAACGTCGCTAGTGACGTTTCCTTTAGCAGCCTCTGCGGAGACCTTCGTGGTGCTGGGGACCTCGGGAGCGAACCTGGATGCCGCCGTCACTGCTGCGGGCGGCCGGATCAAGAAGCGGCTCGCGGGCATCGACGTTGTCGTGGCCGAAGGCGGATCTGGCTTCCTCGCTGCCGTTGAAGGCAAAGCAGGTGTCGCAGCTGTTGCCGCTGATCGGAAGATCAAGTGGATACCGAAGGGCGAGCGAGCGGCGTTCCGCTCCGCCGACGTCGTAAATCCGCCCAATAATCCAGCCGGCATCGATCCGCGGTTTAACCTGCAATGGGGCCACACTGCTATCAAGGCCGTCGACGCGTGGAAGATGGGTTACGAGGGGCACGGCGCGCGCGTCGCCGTGCTCGACGGCGGCTTTCAACTGAACCATCCAGACATCGCCGGTAGGTACGACCCGACGTGTACTGCCGATATGACCGGCGAGGGCATTGCCTACGGCCCGAACTCGGATGACGACACGGGCATCTTCGCGCATGGCATGCACACAGCCGGTACGATTGGCGCTGCGCGCAATGGCGTCGGTACGATCGGCGTCGCGCCGAAGGCGACGCTCTGCCTGGTGAAGGTCCTTTTTAACAGCGGTAGCGGTTCGTTCGAGGACGTCGCGGCGGGGATCATCTATGCCGCCGACCACAGCGTCGACGTCATCAGCATGAGCCTGGGCGGATCGCTTCAGAAGTCCGAGGAAGGGGCATCGACCCTCCGACAGTTGATCGATCGGGCGGTAAGTTACGCCTATAAGAAGGGGGCTTTGGTGATTGTATCGGCGGGTAACGACGGGCAGAGCGCTGACAGCCCCAAAACCACAGGTACGCCAGCTAATCTGATCCATTTGCCGTCGGACTCGCCGCAGGCGATCTCGATCTCTGCGACCGCACCGCGGGGCTGGGGCAAGAACCAGAACGTCTTCCTGGACAACCCGGCCAGCTACACCAATTATGGTCGCTCGGTGATCAATCTCGCCGGTCCCGGCGGCGATTACACGCCGTCCGTTACGGGTGATTGCACGGTCGCCGGTGTAACCAGGCCATGTTACATTTTTGACTTCGTCTTCAGCACGGGCGCTGCCAACTCGTACTACTGGAGCAACGGTACGAGCATGGCGACCCCACACGTCTCGGGGGTCGCTGCGCTCATCGTCAGCAAATACGGCAAAATGCATCCTGCTAAGCTACGCGCTTATCTCAACGCGGGAGCGGATGACCTAGGAGTATCTGCGCATGATCCGTATTACGGTAACGGCAGAGTGAACGCTGCGCGGTCTTTGTCGAAGTAAGAGCGATGTATGAGGCGTACAATTCTACGCCTCATACATATACCGTCAAAAGGTCTAGAACTGCAGGGTGAATGATGACGGCTGCTCGGGCGCATGGTAGGCGCGGAACAATGGTAAAGGCGATGGTGGTAACCGCTGCTTTACTGATCGCTGGCTTTGTCGCGTACTATGTGCGCAAACCGGCTTCGAAGGACGCTGATAAAGTCCAAATTGTATCGACAGGTACGCCTACTGTTATCCCGGTGCGGGTGGAAGCGTCACCGCAACCACAATTAAGTGGACAGATCAAAGCTGACCGCACGTCGTTCACCCAGCGGTTCAATCTCAAGCCTCATTATAGCCGCGGGCAGCTCGACGGCTATTTACTCGACCCAGCTGATCCAAGCGTTCTCCGAGGCTCGGCATTGCAAGCTGGTGACGTGATTACAATCATTGATGGCACGAGACTTGACGAGGCAAGGTTTGCCCGGCTCGACATGGACACCAAAAACCTCGATGACGTTTTCGTGGCATATGAGCGTAACGGCGTTCTATACGAGGACATCCTATCTCTACAAAAATAGAACTAAACTCTCAACTGCAGCCGCGGCTTCGGAGTTAGGCCAAAAAACTTGCTATGTTTCCCCTCACTATGTTTTATTGACGCTAGGGTCAGGACTCGTTGATCATAGCCAGAAGATGACGGTGGCGGCGAGGGCCACAGCGGAGAAGAAGACGGTCGGGCATCGATCGTAGCGGGTGGCAACGCGGCGCCAGTCCTTCAGGCGACCGAACATAATCTCGATACGGCTCCGGCTTCGGTAGCGGCGCTTGTCGTATTTGACGGGCATGATCCGGGATTTTCGGCCGGGAATGCAGGGCGTTATGCCCTTTGCCTGAAGGGCGTCCCTGTACCAGTCTGCGTCGTAGCCGCGGTCGCCCAGCATCCACTGCGCCGGGGGTAGATCGTCGAGTAGCGCGGCAGCGCCGGTGTAGTCGCTGACCTGACCAGCCGTCATGAAGAAGCTGAGCGGTCTACCTTCTGCATCGGTGACGGCGTGCAGCTTGGTGTTCATGCCCCCTTTGGTGCGTCCGATCAGGCGCCCAAGGCCCCTTTTTAACCCGCAGGCTCGATGCCGTGCGGTGTGCTTTTAGGTAAGTCGCGTCGATCATGATCGTCTTGCGTGGCGCTCGCGGCAGCCAGCCCCTCCATATGCGGACGAAGACACCCCTTTCGCCCCACCGCTTCCACCGGTTGTAGAGCGTCTTGTGGGGGCCATACTCCTTGGGTGCATCGCACCAGCGCAGTCCGTTGCGGTTGACGAAAACGATGCCGCTCAACACCCGCCGATCATCAACTCGGGGCTTGCCGTGGCTCTTTGGGAAATATGGCTCGAGCCGCGCCATCTGCTCGTTGGTCAGCCAGTACAGGTCGCTCATGCGCGGTCTCCTCACGGAGCCTGAATCAGATCGTGCCTCTCAGATCAATGGGTCCTGACCCTAACCTGTGCGATTCCATCAATGTCTGTCGATAGGCAGGTCCAGCATTGCAAATAGCCCCCCTTTCGCGACGCGACACAAGCCGCCTTCGGTCAGTTACTGGCGCAAAACGAGCGACATACGAGATGTCCAAAACTTAGCGAAGCCGGAACGGATACGGGGAGGGCTAGCCTCCCCGCTTCGTTTAAGCCTCCTCGGTGACCTTGGTTGCGCGAGGTTTGCGGGGAGCCTTCGGAGAATCATCAGTAGCCTTTTCGGCTGCCTGACCAGGTTTGCGCCCCAAACCAATCGACTTTGCCATGGTCCGCCGTGCTTCCGAGTACGATGGTGCGACCATGGGATAATCAGCCTTCAGGTTGTAGCGTGCTCGGTATTCCTCAGGCGTTAGGCTATTGCTCGACAGATGGCGGCGTAGCGTCTTGTATGCTTGCCGTCGATCATCGAAATGATGTGATCGGGCGACGCCAGCGACTTACGCACCGTGACAGCAGGCTCATAAGCTTGAGCAGCTTCTTCCGGGGCTGCTGAAGTAGCTGAGCCTGACAGCTGAGCGACAGCGGCATGCATTGACTGCAAAAATGCGGGCACATCCTCCGCATTCGTGCGGGTGTTAGGATTGGCCAACCACGCAGCAGTCAGCTCAGCGGCCAACTCAACCGCGTTGATATCATCGTTCATTATAATCTCTGTATATTTGGGAAGGGAGCGTGCAGCTAGGTTCAATCGCTCCGCTGTTCAAGATAAACAGATATTTAATGACGAAGCGATCCGTTTGCTGAAAGCTTAAGAAATTGTCGTTTAGTGGTCCAACCTGGGACGCATCGCATATAATGAGGCACGATCTGCCCGTCGTTTGATGCTGTGACTACAGCATATCACTCAGGATGGGCGACCCTGCAAAGCCTATTCGCGATAGCGTTGCGTTCTGCCGACAGACTGCTTGATGCGATCGGTCAGGCTTTACCTGGTGCGGTCCAGCCAATCCGGGCCAGCGTGCCGATGAGCGTCGAGCGCGGTACCTTGAAGGTCCGACAGACAGAAGCCTTGCTGGCCCCACCATCTAGCGCAGCTGTAATCCGTTCGAGGGTTTCAGTATCGATCATCGGCGGGCGGCCACCCTTGCGTCCGCGACGCTTCGCTGCAGCTAGTCCGGCCATTACGCGCTCGCGCGTCAGCGCGCGCTCATACTGTGCGAGTGCGCCAAAAAGGGAGAACAGCAATTCGCCGTGCGGCGTGGTCGTATCCATCTGCTCAGTTAGCGATCGGAACGCGATACCGCGCGTCTTCAGATCTGTAACGATCGCCAGTAGGTGCGACAGCGAGCGTCCAAGCCGGTCGAGCTTCCATACTATCAGCGTGTCGCCCGGGTTCAGATAATCGAGGCAGGCTTTCAGTCCCGGCCGATCGTCGCGGGCGCCGGATGCCTTGTCGGTATGGAAATGACGTTGATCGACACCGGCTGCGACTAGTGCGTCCCGCTGAAGATCAACCGTTTGGCGGTCATCAGCCGACGAGACCCGCATATATCCAACCAGCATGTACGACAAACCCCCAAAAGCACGTTCATGAACACTCTATCAAAGCGACAGGGTTTGTCGAACGTTATGACCGTAGGCGGCGTTGATTCAGCGAAGCCGAAAACCGGGAATGTCGTAAATCATGGGTGGGTTCAACGGGTCGCCGCAACACGCTCGGCGAACATTTCAGCCGGTGTCTGATACATCAAGGTCTTTCTGGGGCGCTCGTTGAGCTGGCGAGCGATGGCGCTGAGTTTGGCCTGGCTGTGGAGCGACAGATCCGTTCCCTTGGGCAGATATTGGCGCAGCAGGCGATTGGTGTTCTCGTTGGTACCGCGCTGCCACGGGCTTTGCGGATCGCAAAAATAGACGTCGACCTCGGTCGCCAGGGTGAAGCGCTTGTGATCGGCAAGTTCCTTGCCGCGATCCCAGGTCAGCGACTGATAGAGCTCGCGAGGCAGTTTGCGCGCCTGCTTGATCAGGGCCGAGACGACGCTGGCGGTCTCCTTGTTCGCCACCTTGGCCAGGATCACATAGCGTGACTGGCGTTCGACCAGCGTCACGATATGGCTGTTTCGCGTGCCCGAGATGAGATCGCCTCCCAATGTCCGGGCACGGCGCGGTCCTCGACTGACGCCGGCCGTTCGCTGATCGATATCGCATCTTTGATCTGGCCAAGCCCGTCACGCTTCAGGCTGGCGTGGCGCGAGCGGCGGATCGTGCGCTTCGCCCGGAGATGCTCGAGCAGCTCCTTCTTCAGGACGCCACGCGCCTGGATGAACAGGCTTTTGTAGATCGTCTCGTGTGACACGCGGTGCTGCTCTTCGTCCGGAAGCTGCGCTTGAGCCAGCCAGCGATCTGCTCGGGCGACCAGCTGCGGCGCAGCTTGCGTGAT
>NZ_JRVI01000292.1:0-6992 GCF_000783375.1 Sphingomonas sp. Ant20 | reverse complement strand
CTGTCGCAGCGTTACGAGCGCGGCTCGACCATCATCACCTCGAACCTGCCATTCGAGACTGGACGCAGGTGCTCGCCTCCGAGCGGCTAACCGGCGCGCTGCTCGACCGGCTGACCCACCACGCCACCATCCTGACCATGAATGGCGACAGCTACCGCCTCAAGCAGTCCACCGGACGCCGGCGCCGCGGGGCGGAGCAAAACCAGGCCAGCGTCCTGTCCGACCCGGACACCGGTGAGATACTATCTTCCTGACACTCAGACCGAGGACGGCAACGATATGAAAAGGGCCCCGATCGGGGCCCTTTTCATATCGTCAGCGCACGCCTCAGGTGGCCTGCTTTTACTCCGCCCCGCTGGCCTGCTTTTGCTCCGCCGTTGACAAGAAATGATACTGCACCGTTGTGAAGGGCGGGAAGTCCTTCGGCAGTTGCGCCCATTGGCATCCTGTCGATGCGATATACTGGATCGCATCCCACAGGGTCCGCGCCTTGTGCTTGCGCGGGCGCCCCACCCGAGAAGTCCGCCTCAATAATGGCCGGACGACAGCCCATTCCTCATCGGTGCAGTCGCTTGCATAGCGCAGCCCGCTTCTGTCATGCTCGCGCCGAGCGGTTTCAGTCCAGCCCATGTGATCCTCGTGGTCTTCGCAACCCCCGGTGAATCACAAGCTACTGAAATCGCTCAACTCAATTTTCGGTCGGGCTCTAAAGCATAGGCTGAACGCGATAATAGCGGACGGTAAGGACCCTGAGCAGCAGGATATTGACGAAGTCCTACTTTTGGAAAAGTCTCTCCGAGATAAAATGTATAACTTAGCGGATGTGTTTGGACCCGAGTTGGCGGTTACTAATGACCCATTTGTATTTAAAGAAGACCTTGAGCCCATCACAAAATATTGGCTTACAGGGAGGGTTGATCCTCAAGAGTCCACTTGAACGACTTATTAGTTATAGCCTTGCATCGTTCCGCGTCACGGGTCTCCTGTGGTATGCGGTTATACTGTATGACTTGAGCCTGACGGATGATCACCAGTTTTACGCGACTGCAAGCCGTAGGCACCGGCTGTGACTCGGCAACAATCACATCCTTATTCCAACTCGTGATAGGCCAGTCATCATTGTAGAGAAAAACCGATCTATTCGAACCCAATGACGAAAGCTCGTTGATCCGACACCGCTTCTGTTCGTTCCGGCATTCAATATGCAGGAAGGTATTACCATTCATGTCTTCGCCAATTAGGGTGCCTTCGGCGACGGCGTATCCCGTGCCTTCCGTGCGGATATCACCGTCATCGTAATAGGTTTTAGGCATCCATCGTATTGGCTGATCACCGAGCTTTTTCGCCAGCCACAATCCGCCAGCAATGGCTATTATCGCGGCGACCGCAAAACCGAACGCAAAGCTTCGAAAGTTCATCGACCATCCCCCATCCTGTGAGGGCAGCAGACCCGGTTCACTTGCAGTTTGCAAGCGGGCAGTAGGCTACGGAGTCAGCGCGTTCACATCGTGATAGCTCTCTGCCTTCGTCCAATCCCTCGATGTCGGCTTCTTGTTCCGCTCTACCACGCTACGGCAATGCGCCATAAGCTCGGCTTGCTGGTTCCGATCATACAGCCTCAACGCCTTGCGGACTTCGTGCGGTTTGAAGCCATCACGCGCCATGGCGTTCTTCAACATCGTGCGCTTGTTCGACCATAGCACAGCACCAGCGCCGAAGAAGGCAAGGCCAGCGAGGGTGAGAACGGTCATCATCACCTTTATGTATCACTGAATCGGGAAACATCAATCTCATCGATGGGGATAAATATCTTCGCTCAAACAATCGAGGTTATCCCATGAAGAGTCCCGACCTATCAGACTTCAAACACGCGGTGGTTTTTTATTCCATCAGCGTGATCTTCGCTGGCCTATCAGCCTTCCTCCAAACTTGGGGGCGCGATCTTGACACCTTCGCCGCGATACTCGCTAACGGATATGCCGTTGGTTTTCTCGCGCTGCTATCCGTGTGCGGCTTCGGTCTCGGATCGATAAGCGTTTACGCTGGTATCCTTTCGCTAAAGGGAGGCAGCAAGTGATGCAGCCTACAGCAGACAATGTATCCGCAATCATCATCGAGGAGATGATGACATGGAACCCGAAGGAGAACAGCGAGAACACACGCCGTATCCAGCTAACCAACTTGAGCGAGCGTCTTATTCGCTACTTCGCGGTTCATTCTATGCAGCCCGAACAGCTTGACGGCTTACCGGGTGGCTACGGCATGGACGGCACGCTCGACGCCATCGTAGGACGCCGCAACATGACCAAGCGCGAGCTTATGGCAAGCTCGACCGGGCTGGTGGTTCCTCCTGCTACCGGGGCAGAGTGACCAGATACGCCAAGGCTAAAGCCTATCATCACCTCTACGATACCAAGGCATGGAAGGGCAGGCGGGCCGCACAGCTATCCGCCTATCCCCTATGTGCATACTGCGAACGGATGGGTAAGTTTGTCTCGGCTACCGTGGCCGATCATATCGAGCCGCATAAGGGTGATGATGTGCTGTTCTTCGAAGGCGATCTACAGAGCCTATGCAAGGTATGTCACGATAGCGCCAAGCAGCGTGAAGAGAATGCAGGCTTTAGCAGCGCGGTCGATGTGGATGGGTATCCGATTGACCCCAAGCATCCATCAAACCGGTGAACGGCGTGCCGATAATAGTTTTAGCTAAATAAAGATGAGCGCATGGGCGGGCCGGTGGCCTCGTGTCATCGGTCCGTTAGCTCGACCCTCTGCCGGGTATCCGTTCAGGCCACGCCTGCGGACCCGGCAGCATCGAACCCGACAGGGTAGGGGGTGGTTCGAGGTTGAGGGGCATCCTCTTCCCCACCGCTCGTCCCCATTCGCGCGTGATTCCGCGTAATTCTTCCGGTTTTTTAGAAGTAGAACCAGATTGCGGCACCGAACCCCGCGATTAAGAAGACAAGGCATCCCTTGGCACTGTCGGAAGTGCCGGACAACTGAAGTATCGGTCGAAATAATAGCGCGATCACGATCGCCGGAACCCAACCGAATATCATCCCCTTTCGGCCAAGATAAAATACGAGAATTCCCCAAGTCGCTACGAAAGCCACGACGCTCTCAAGCACTGGTGAACCCTTGTCGTCTTTGCCGTTCGAGCCGTCTTTGTCCGTCATACCTGCCCCCTTCAACTAAATATGGCATGGCACGATCACACAAGCCCACAAAGGTCAAAGAGCTTTCAGGCAATCCCGGTAAGCGGCCCCTGAACAAGGCAGAGCCGAAGCCGTCTGGCCTACCGTTACCCCCTACCGTCATGTCCAATCGCGCCAAGACGATTTGGAAGCGGCTGATACTGGCGATGCCCCCCGGCGTCTTCGCGAGCACCGACAGCTTCGCGCTTGCCGCGTATTGCGAGGCAGTCAGCACGCATCAGCTTGCCACCAGCAAAATCTCTGGTGGTGACATCGAGGTCACTGGATCGACCGGGCAGACCAAGATTAGCCCTTGGTTCGCCGTTCAGAGCGATGCCGCGCGCCTTATGGCGACGCTTGGTGCCAAGCTGGGTCTCGATCCAGTCAGCCGCCAGCACCTTAACGCAGATAATGGGAGTCAGGGTGGCGACGAGTTCGGCGACCTGATCCACTGACTGTGCGCGATACCGCCCGTGCACAGCGGGTTATCGATTTCATCCAAAAGCTGAAAATCACGATCGGGGACGATGCGGGAAAGTTTTTCCACCTTCGTGGTTGGCAGAAGAGCTTTATCGAGGATGTCTACTCGCCCATTAATGAGATTGGCAATCGGCTCGTTCGAAGGGCGGTGTTCAGTCTTGCGCGTAAGCAAGGAAAGACCGAACTTGCCGCCGCATTGATACTGGTCCACCTTATCGGGCCGGAAGCTGAACTTAATGGAGAAATCTACAGCGCGGCGAACGACCGTGCGCAAGCTGGCATCGTGTTCAACGCCGTTGTTCGAATGATCAAAGCTTCGCCGACTCTTCAAAAATACCTTGAAGTGACCGTCTCTACCAAGACGATCCATGTAAAGACGAGCGGTATCAAGGCAGAAGGTTCGAAGTTCATTGCACTATCGGCCGAAGCCGGGACCAAGCATGGCTTGAACCCGTCCTTCGTGGTTTATGACGAGCTCGCACAGGCTCGAAACCGCGACCTTCTATCGGTCCTGCTGACCAGTCAGGGTGCGCGTAAAGAGCCGCTGTTTCTGACCATCAGCACGCAGAACAACGATCCGACACACCCCCTGTCTGAAATGATCGATGACGGTCTCAATTCGTCCGATCCCTCGGTGGTGTGCCACCTCTATGCCGCCGATGACGATTGCGAGCTATTGGACGAAGCGCAGTGGCTAAAGGCTAACCCGGCGCTTGGGGACTTTCGATCACTGGACGAGATGCGGGTGATGGCCAAGCGAGCGGTTCGCCTGCCGTCTGAAGAGGCAGAGTTTCGCCTTCTCTATCTGAACCAGCGCGTATCGTTGCACGCTCCCTTGATCGCAAATAGCGATTGGAAAGCAGCGACGATCGACCCGTTCGAATATGCGGATAAGGAGCCGATCTACCTTGGCCTCGACATGTCGAAGACCACCGATCTTACGGCGCTGGTGGCGACATCGGTCAACGATGGTAGCCGCGTGAAGGCGTGGTATTGGAAGCCCGAAGGGCTGATCGAAGACCATACACGGCGAGACCGCGCTCGTTACGATCTATGGGCAAAGCAGGGTCACCTAATCGCAGCACCCGGACGCGTCATCAACCCTCGCTTGATCGCGAAGAAGATTATCGAGCTATGCGGCAAATACGATGTTCGCGGCATGGCTTACGACCGTAACCGAATGGCTGAAGTCCTGCGAACCTTCGACGATGAAGGGTTCGTTGCGGCGGAAGACACGAGTGGTCACCTTCGTATCGTCCCTTGGGGGCAGGGCTTCGTAGGTTTTGCGCCCGCTGTGAACGCATTCGAAATCGCCGTTCTCACGAATGATTTAAAGCACGATGGCAACCCGCTCACGAATATGTGTGTAGCGAACGCAATGGTCGATCAAGACGCAGCCGGTAACCGTAAACTTGATAAAAAACGCGTCTCGGTTTCGTATCGATGGCGCTGTAGCTCTGGCAATGGCACTTGGACTGAAGGCGCTCGATAGAGTTGAAGCAGCACCTACAAACCCTTGGGATGATCCAAACTTCAAGATGATGGGGTTTTGACCCTGCGTTGATCCGACAGCCACCCGACATGCCAAGCTAAATATTGGCATGTTGTTCAATATCTTTGGAAGCGGGGAACGCCGATCCCTTGAAAACCCTAATCGCAGCTTGTCCGACCCGGCGAACTGGTTCGACGCAAGCCGTAAAAGCGCGGCTGGTATCGATGTAAACGAAGAGTCAGCACTTGGTGTCCCGGCTATCTGGCAAGCGGTCAACTTGATCGCCGGGACCATCGGCCATCTTCCGCTTCATCTCTACAAAGTCGATAAAGACGGACAGCCTACCAAGGCTACGAACGACCCGCTCTATTCGGTCATTCATGATCGGGCGAACGATGTTCATTCGAAGTCCGTGTTCTTCAAGATGCTGGTCTGGCGTGCGTTCGCGGGATCAAAGGGGCGCGGCATCGCGATTATTCTACGCGACCGAGTTCAGCGAGTGCGCGGGTTCGTGCCGGTTGATGAAACCTTGGTCAAGATCGACCAGAAAATCGAAAACAACCAACTTGTTCGAACTTACACCATCGGTTCCACGGTCTACAAAGCGAACGACATTATTGACTTCGCACCTTCGCTAAAATCCGATGGCATCGAGGCTTACGCACCGATCATCGTTCACCGTAACACTATCGGCTCGATGATTGCCGCTGAAGAGTATGCAACAGAGCTATTTGCGAATGGTGGTGTTCCGCCTCTTACTCTGACTGGTCCCGGCACCTCACCAGCATCCAACGACCGCGCTTCAGAGCAGATTATGGGCGCTATCAAGTCGTCCAAGGATCGTAAGCGCACGGTCTTGCCGATGCCCACCGGTTTCAAGCTCGAAAGCCTTGGCTTCGATCCGTCAAAGCAGCAGATGATTGAGCTTCGGCGGTTCAATGTCAGCGAGGCGAGCCGAATCTTCAATGTCGCGCCTGCAATGCTGCACGATCTTACTACCGGCACCTACTCGAATGTCGAGCAGCAGAACCTAAACTTCGCGCAGCAGACCATCCTTCCGATCGTCAAGATGCTCGAACAGGAACTTAATCTAAAGCTGTTCGGTATCCGCAACACAACCAACTATGTCGAATTCAATGTAGATGCGCTGGTTCGTGGTGATCTTTTGTCACGAATGGAAGCCTTGGCGCGTGCCGTCAACTCGGCGCTACTCACACCGAACGAAGCTCGCGCACTCGATAACCGCGAAGCGAAGCCACATGGCGACAAGCTTTACATGCAGAGCGCCACCACAGCGCTTGGTAGCACGCCTGCACCCGCCACCCCTGCCGTTCCGGCGAATGAGGCAGCTACCGAAGAAACCCCCCAGAATAACGAGGAAGACAATGGAGGTATCTGCTCACCCCCTTGCGGCGGTAACACAGGCGGCGTGACACGGGCTGCATAGTCCGAGGTTGGGTGGGGCTGCCGGATTTTGCTTGCGCCGTTGCGCGCTTGCTGATTCAGAATCCTCATGAACGTCGAAGCCGTCCGAGCGCTTTCGCATGATGAGCTGGTCGCGCTGGTGCTGGCGCAGGCGGAAGTTATTTCGCTTCAGGCCGCGCGAATTGCGGAGTTAAGCGCCCTGGTAGAGACTCAGGCGGCATCCATCACGCGCCTTGAGAGGCGTGTGGCCGAGCTGGAGGACAAGCTGGGCAAGCCGCCGAAGACGCCGGACAATTCCTCGATACCGCCGAGCGCCGGACAAAAAGCCAAACCTGCCCGAGCGCCAGCGCAAAGACCGCAAGGGTCGCCCCGGTGTCACCCCGCGCGCTGGC
Organism: Sphingomonas sp. Ant20; assembly: GCF_000783375.1. NCBI lineage: Bacteria > Pseudomonadati > Pseudomonadota > Alphaproteobacteria > Sphingomonadales > Sphingomonadaceae > Sphingomonas > Sphingomonas sp. Ant20. The sequence goes on along the minus strand of NZ_JRVI01000292.1, from coordinate 7 downwards.
CTGCCGA
>NZ_JRVI01000291.1:0-1595 GCF_000783375.1 Sphingomonas sp. Ant20 | reverse complement strand
GGAGTCCAGGCGGGGCGGGCGAGCGCGACATGCGCGACGCCCGCCTGTGCCGCGGCCTCGACCGCATGCCGGTGCATCTGCGCGGCGAAGGGGTGCGTCGCGTCGATCAGGTGCGTGACACGGTGCTCTTTGAGATAGGTAACGAGGCCTCCGACGCCGCCAAAGCCGCCGATGCGGACGGGCACCGGCTGCGCGCGCGGGTTGGCGACGCGGCCGGCATAGCTCAGCACGGTCGGAATGCCGCGCGCCGCGAGCCGTGCGGCGAGCGCGCTGGCTTCGGTGGTGCCGCCGAGAAGCAGGATGGTCGGAATGACTGAGGCTCCGTGGCTGACGTAGTCGGGATCGGCGAGGACGGCGTCGCCGGGCTGTCCGCTGCAGCGCGCGCGGCGCTGGCCGATGCCGAGATCGTGACGGGTGCGACCCGGCATCTGGCGCTTGCCGGCGAGCTTAGGGGGGCGGTCGAGGCTTGGCCAGTGCCGTTCGAGGACGGGATCGCGCGGCTGATCAGGCATCGCGGCAGGCGGGTGGTGATGCTGGCATCGGGGGATCCGTTCTGGTTCGGCGCGGGCACGTCGGTGACGCGGCATCTCAGCCCGGGCGAGTGGATCGCGCATCCCGCACCGTCGAGCTTCGCTCTCGCAGCGGCGCGGCTCGGCTGGGGACTCGAGGACTGTTCGTGCCTGGGGCTGCACGCCGCGCCGTTCGGGCGGTTGCGGCCGCATATCGCGCGGGGGCGGCGTGCGATTGTGCTCGTCCGCGACGGGGCGGCGGTCGGCGGGCTGGCGGCGTATCTGGATGCGGCGGGGTTCGGCGCGTCGTCGCTGCACGTGCTCGAGGCGCTGGGCGGGCCGCGCGAGCGGATCCGCCACACGACCGCCGCGACGATCGCGTTCGACGACATCGCGCATCCGGTCGCGGTCGGCATCGTCTTCGAGGGCGCGAGCGCGGTTATGCCGCAGGCGGGGCTGTCCGACGACTGGTTCGCGCATGACGGGCAGATCACCAAGTCGCCGATCCGCGCGGTGACGCTGGCGGCACTCGCACCGAAACCGGGCGAGAGCCTGTGGGATATCGGCGCGGGATCGGGATCGATCGGGATTTCCTGGCTGCTCGCGCACCCGTCAACCCGCGCTACCGCGTTCGAGGCGGATTCGGTGCGCGCGGGGCGGATCGCCGCCAATGCCGCGACGCTGGGCGTCGACCGGCTGGTGGTGGTCGAGGGGCGGGCGCCCGAGTGTCTTGGCGAGCGGGCGTGTCCCGATGCGGTGTTCGTCGGCGGGGGGCTGTCCGAGGCGCTGTTGCGCGCGCTGTGGCCGCGGGTCGAGCAGGGCGCGCGGATCGTAGCGAATGCGGTGACGCTCGAATCGGAGGCGCTGCTGACGCAGTGGCAGGCAGCGCAGGGGGGGGAGCCTGATGCGGATCGAGGTGGCGCAGGCGGTGCGATCGGGACGCGACGTGGGTGGCGCGCGCAGTTTCCGGTGGTGCAATGGGCGTATCCGGCATGATCGTCGCGGGTTTTGGCTTCAACACGGCCGCGGATGCCGCCGCGTTGCGGGCCGCGCTGGCCGCCGCGCAGCAGGGGCTGCCGCGTCCCG
>NZ_JRVI01000290.1:0-1396 GCF_000783375.1 Sphingomonas sp. Ant20 | reverse complement strand
ACCCCGGTCGGCTCGGGCTGGCGACCGCAGCCGCCGAGCCCGCGGGTCATCGGCGTCATCGTCCTGCTCGTGATCGCGGGCGTCTGCGCGGTGCTCGCGGCGTGGCGGCTGCCGCCGTTCGCGACCAGCTACCAATCGACCGACAATGCCTATGTCCGCGGCCGCACCACGGTGATCAGCCCGCAGGTCAGCGGCTATGTGACGCAGGTGCTCGTGCGCGACTTCGCGGATGTGAAGGCGGGCGACCCGCTGGTGAAGATCGACGACCGCATCTATCGCCAGCGGATCGACCAGGCGCAGGCGCAGGTCGACGCGCAGGCGGCGACGCTGTCGAACAGCTCCAGACCGCGCGCAGCCGCCAGGCGAGCCTCGCCGCGCAGGACGCAGCGGTCGCCAATGCCGCGGCGCAGCTGATGCGCGCGCAGGCGGACATGGCGCGCGTCAACGACCTCGTCACCGACGGCTCGGTCAGTCTGCGCGAACGCGACCAGACGCTCGCCGCGCTCCGCCAGGCGGAAGCACAGGTCCAGCAGGCCAAGGCCGCGCGCGAGATCGCCCGGCAGGACATCCGCACGGTCGAGGTCGGACGCGGCGGCCAGGAGGCGGGCGTCTCGGGCGCGGAGGCGGCGCGCCAGCTCGCGCGGATCGACCTTGCCAACACGGTGATCCGCGCACCCGAGACGGGGCGGCTGAGCGAGGTCGGTGTCCGGCTCGGCCAATATGTGACCGCGGGGTCGCAGCTGATGTTCCTCGTGCCGCCCGAAACCTGGGTGATCGCGAACTTCAAGGAAGCGCAGACCGCGCGCATGGCGGTCGGCCAGCCCGCGTCGTTCACCGTCGACGGGCTCGCGAACGAACGGCTGACCGGGCGCGTCGAACGGATCTCGCCCGCGGCGGGGTCCGAATTCGCGGTGCTGAAGGCGGACAATGCGACCGGCAACTTCACCAAGGTGCCGCAGCGGATCGCGGTCCGCATCCGCGTCGATCCGGGCCAGCCGCTGAGTGCGCGGTTGCGGCCGGGGATGTCGGTGCAGGCGCGGGTCGATACCGCCGGCGGGCCGGGGCCGCGGTGATGTCGCGAACCCCCCTCGGTCCCTGTTCTCCAGCCCAGCCTGGATCGCCGCCTTCGCGGGGAGACATTTTGAGGGAGGTGGCTGAGCCGACCCACGCCGCCGCCGCAATCAAAACCGCTACCCCGGCGAGAATCCCCTCCCCGGCGGAGGCCGGGGCCCAGTTGGGGGACGGCGATGACGAAGCGCTGTCCGCCGTTACTGCGACCTTCCCAACTGGGCCCCGGCCTTGCGGGGTGGTTGCAGGGGATGCGGGCGATACCCGACGTTTCGTGCGCGGCCTGTTCTCCCGCGGAGGCGGGAGCCCAGCCTGGGTCCCCGCCTTC
>NZ_JRVI01000029.1:0-58409 GCF_000783375.1 Sphingomonas sp. Ant20 | reverse complement strand
CGCCCTGGATCGGCAGCGGCCGGCCCGCCGCCACCGCCGCCGACATCGCCCGCGCGCTCCAGGTCTATCGCCGCGCCTGCCTGCTGCTCTGGATCGTCACGGGGGTGCTGCTGTGGGTGCGGTGATGCTCCAGGGCACCGGCTCGGACGTCGGCAAGTCGGTGCTCGTCGCCGGCCTCTGTCGCGCGCTGGCCAATCGCGGGCTCGCCGTCCGGCCCTTCAAGCCGCAGAACATGTCGAACAACGCCGCCGTCACCGCCGATGGCGGCGAGATCGGCCGCGCCCAGGCGACCCAGGCGATCGCTGCGCGCACCGCTGCGACCACCGACATGAACCCCGTCCTGCTCAAGCCGCAGGGCGACCGCAGTTCGCAGCTCGTCGTCCACGGCAACGTCCGCGGCATCCTGCGCGCGAGCCGCTGGCGCGAGGGGCGCGCGGGGCTGATGGACGACGTGCTCGCCAGCTATCACCGGCTCCGGGCGCAGGCGGACATCGTCGTCGTCGAAGGCGCGGGCAGCCCCGCCGAGATCAATCTGCGCGCCGCCGACATCGCAAACATGGGCTTTGCGCGCGCCGCCGGCGTCCCCGTCATCCTGATCGGCGACATCGACCGGGGCGGCGTCATCGCCTCGCTCGTCGGCACGCGCGCGGTGATCGATCCCGCCGACGCCGCGATGATCCACGGCTTCCTCGTCAACAAGTTTCGCGGCGACCCCGCACTGTTCGACGACGGCTATCGCGCGATCGAGGCGCGGTCGGGCTGGCGCGGCTATGGCGTCATCCCCTGGCTGCCCGAGGCCGCCCGCCTGCCGAGCGAGGATGCGGTCATCCTCGAACGCGGGACCGGTCACGACCGGCAGGACGGCCAGGTCGTCATCGCCTGTCCGATCACCCCGCGCATCGCCAATTTCGACGATCTCGATCCGCTGCGGCTCGACCCCGGCGTCACGTTGGTCATGGTCGCGCCCGGCGAACCGATCCCCGACGCGACATGATCATCCTCGCCGGCTCCAAGGCGACGATCCCCGACCTCGCCTTTGTGCGCGCGCAGGGCTGGGACATCGACATCCACGCGCATCGCCGCCACGGCCGCCCGGTGCTCGGTCTTTGCGGCGGTTATCAGATGCTCGGCCGCAGCATCGCCGATCCGGACGGGCTGGAGGGTCCCGCCGGTATCGCCCCCGGGCTCGGCCTGCTCGACGTCACGACGATCCTGTCCCCCGCCAAGACGCTCGAGCGCGTCGCCGGCACCGCGATCGGCGCACGGTTCGACGGCTATGAGATCCATATCGGCGAAACCACCGGCCCCGACACCGCGCGCGCGCTGACGACCCGCGACGATGGCCGCCGCGACGGCGCGGTCAGTCCCGACGGGCTCGTCTCTGGCAGCTATGTCCACGGCCTGCTCGGCCTCGCGGATCAGCGTCGCGCCTGGCTCAGCCGGCTCGGTGTCGGTGCGGTCGGCCGACCATGGCGCGTCGATCGACGCCGCGCTCGATGCGATCGCCGAAACACTCGAACGCCATCTCGATATCGACGCGCTGATCGCGCTGTCGAAGCTCGCGGGCTCAGACGCGGCCGGCAATGGCTATCGCGACTAGCATCCCGGTCTCGACGAATTCGATCCCCGCGCCGTGGCAATCCCCCGATACGCCCCCGACCCGCCGGACCAGCCACCAGCCGAATAGCGCGATCAGTGCAGGGGCCCCTGCAACGGCATGCACAGGCACCCCTAAACACCCTGTTACGCACCCCCAAAAGACCAGATCGTGCACCCTGATCTTCCCTGCCACCATCCCTCCCAGCCCCGCCCTCCCCGGAGCAGCGGCACCCACCGCGCCCAGCATAACGGCCCGATCCGCGCGAGCATCGGGACGACGATCACGACCGCCCATCCCTGCGCGAAGACAGCATGCAGTAAGACAAGTTTTGCAAGGAGTTGCAGGGCGATCATCACAACGCCGAAGCTGCCGATATGCGGATCCGCCATCACCGCGATCAGCCTGTCGCGATCGCCATGCGCGGCACCCAGCCCGTCTGCCAGATCCGCCAGCCCATCCAGGTGCAAAGCCCCTGTAATCGCTACCCAAATTGTCAGCGCGGCGAGCGCACCGGTCCACGGATCGACCTGCGCGCCGACCCACCCCGCCGCCGCGACGACCACCCCCGATGCACGCCCCGACGACCGGATACCACCGGATCGCCGCAGCAAAATCCTCAGCGTCCGCAGCGACTTGCGGCATCGGCACGCGCGTCAGGAAGCCGAAGGCGACGATCAGCCGCGTCACGAAACCGGATCCGTCTGCAGCCCCACGATCTGCGCCGTCCGGTCCGGCCAGATCCGCAACGTAATCAACGCTGCATAGGGCAAATCGAACGCCCAGAGCTCGCGCAACCCGAACCCGCACAGTGATTTCAGCGCCGCCCGGATCGCCCCGCCATGTGTCACGATCAATGAGGTTTCAGATTTAAGATCTTCTATTGCATCGGCAATTCTCGCGACCAGATCGCTCCACCGTTCCCCACCCGGTGGCGGTGCACCATCCGGATCGTCCCAAAACGGCTGCAACGCCGCAGCGTCGATCTCCGCCGCAGCCAGCCCGTCCCAATCGCCGAAATCCAGCTCCCGCCACCGCGCATCGGTCGTTGGAGCCATCCCCCGCTCCCGCCCGATCGCATCCGCAATAGCCTGCGATCGCATGAGATCAGAACAGACGATCTGTTTGAAACCCAGTGACTTTACCCGCGCCACACAGGCCGCCAGCCCCCCCCGCCGTAACCGGGCTATCGGTCCGCCCCAGCATCCGCCCGGTCAGTTCAGGCGCACCATGCCGCAACAGGTGGAGCAGGACCGCCCCACTCACGCCACTGACACCCCCGCCTCGGCAAACGTCGCCATCCCGTCATGCGCCGCCAACGCCGACCGGATCACTCCCACCGCAACCGCCGCCCCGCTTCCCTCCCCCCAGCCGCATCCCAAGTCTCAGTAAAGGCTCGAGTTTCAGCGCTTGAAGCAATCGCTCATGCCCCGGCTCGGCCGAACAATGCCCGGCAATGCAATGCTCTGTAATGCTAGGATACGCCGCCGCGATCGGTGCGATCGCCGCCGACGAAATGAATCCGTCCAGCATCACCGGCACCCCCGCCAGCCGCGCCGCCACCACCGCGCCAGCGATCGCGACGATTTCACGCCCCCCCCACCCGCCGCAACGTCTCGAACGGCGTACGCGGGAAATCAGCATGCCGCGCAATCCCCGCCTCGACGACCGCGATTTTCCGCGCGATTCCCGCCACATCAACCCCCCGTCCCCCGGGCCAACCCAGTCGGCGGCGGTTCCGCCGTAACTGCGCAGACACAGTGCTGCGGCCGACGTAGAATTCCCGATCCCCATCTCACCCACGACGAGTATGTCGAGCCCAGGCACGACGACGTCGGCACCGATGTTGAGTGCGGCGAGCACGCGGCTTCGTCCATCGCCGGCCCCGTCGTGAAATCCGCCGTGGGGGTTTCCAGATCGATGTCAGCGATGACGAGTTCGAGCCCGACGGCATCCGCCAGCGCATTGATCGCCGCGCCCCCACGACGGAAATTCTCGACCATCTGTGCGGTCACGGAGACCGGGAAAGCGCTCACCCCGTGCACCGCAACGCCGTGATTTCCGGCGAAAATCGCCGCCCGCGCACGCTCGAACCGCGGCCGCTCGCGCCCCTGCCAGCCCGCCATGAAGACCGCGAGGTCTTCAAGTCGGCCGAGCGATCCGGGCGGCTTGGTCAACTGTGTTTGCCGCAGCGATGCGGCCCCTCGCGCGGCGTCGTCTGCCACGGGAAGGGCCTCCAGCGCCGCCTCGAACGCCGCGACCGTCGGGAACAGCGTCACTGCGCGACATAGCCGGCGGGGGGCGTCCGGGTGATGAAATGCCCCTTGATCCCCGCAGGCCACTGCCGAAACGGCACCTGCCCCTCCGAACTCTCCGCATGCAGCACGGCGTAATCGAGGATCGCCCGTGCCGCCTCCTCATCAGGCGTGAAGCGCCCCAGCACATAGCCGATCTTCGCGGGCCCGCGGACGTGGATGGTGCAGAAGTCCTGGCAGGCGAACAGGCACGGCATCGCCTGCACCGCAATCCCGGCATAGCGCGAATCACTCGCCTGGACCGCCTGCAATGCCGCGACGAGTCTCGCACCGCCGCGCATGCCCTCGGCATCGTCCTTCGCATCGGTGGACGCGCGGCAGGTGCTGCAGGCGACGACGGCCGCACCGTCTTCGGCGGGAACCAGTAGATTCGGCATTGAAACCCCATGACATACGCGCCCGCGGCACAGGCCGCAGGCTGGTTATGTCGTCGCGCGGGTTTACCCCCGTCCGCTCGGCGCACCCTGGCCGGACGAAAGACGACTGCGACGGGCAGGTCTCCTGGCTCACGGGTCACAGCCCTTCGCGCCGCCTTCTCGGGACCGGGATCCCAATGGCATGATGGCACGATGGCTCGCCGCTTACAGTTGCAGGGGCAGCCGGGGTTCTCCCCGTTCCCTTTTCATCCCCCGTCGCCGGGGAACCTGTCGCGGTCAGAGGGATAGGCCGGGCGAGCGGCCCGGGTCAATCGCCCTGCGCGCTGTCACGCGTCAGCGGTACCACGACCGGTACGCCCTCGATCGATCCGAACCACGCCCGAACACCATAGGTCTCACGCAGCCGCGCCGGCGTCAGCACTGCCGACGGCGCGCCGTCGGCGACGAGCCGGCCCGCGTCTAGCACGAGGATGCGATCGCAATAGCGTGCGGCGAGCCCCAGATCATGCAGGACGGCGATCACCAGGACACCCCGCGCGGCCTGCGCCCGCAGGATCTCCATGACTGCGATCTGATGCGCGGGATCGAGCGACGCGAGTGGCTCGTCGACGATCAGCGCCGGCGCCTCCACCGCGAGCGCCCTTGCCAGCAGGACGCGGGCCCGCTCGCCCCCCGAAATCTCGGTCGCGACACGCGCCGCAAGCGTGGTCACGTCCGCCGCCGCCATCGCACGGGCAATCGCGGCATGGTCGTCCCGTGAGATGCGGGACAGCGGTGCGAGATGGGGCAATCGGCCCAGCGCGACGAGACGTTCGACGCTCAGCGGCCAATGAAGATTTTGACCCTGCGGCAGATACGCGACCGTCTGCGCAATCTCGCGTCGCGAGCGCTCCGCCAGCGGAACGCGGTCGAGCAGGATCGCCCCCGTAGCGGGAACCAGCCCGAGCAGCGCCTGGACCAGCGTCGATTTGCCCGCCCCATTGGGGCCGACGATCCCGATGAGCGCGCCGCCCTCTGCCGCGAAGCTGACATCGTCGACCACGACCCGCCGTGCACGGCGGACGTTGAGGCGGTCCGCGGAGAGGGCTACCACAGCCGCCGCTCGCGCATGAGGTGGACGAGGAACACCGGCACGCCGAGAAACGCGGTGACGACCCCGAGCTTGAGTTCGTTCGACGTCGGGATCACCCGGACCAGCACGTCGGCAAAGGTGAGCAATGCGGCCCCGCCCAGTGCGGAGGGCAGCAGGATCGCCGACGGCGAACGATCTGTCATCGGCCGGACGAGATGCGGGACGATCAGGCCGATGAACCCGATCGCGCCCGATACCGCGACTGCGCCGCCGACCCCGATCGCCACCCCGACCAGCATCCGAACGCGCGTCCGACGCAGATCGACGCCGAGCGCGCGCGCGCCATCCTCGCCAAGCGTCAGCGCGTCGAGCGCATGGCTGTCCCAGGCGACCAGCACCATGCCGAGTGTGATACAGGGCAGCGCCAGCGCGACATGGCTGAACGACCGGTCTTCGAGCGACCCGAGCAACCAGGTCATGATCTCCATCGCCGCAAACGGGTTCGGGGACAGGTTGAGCGCAAGACTGACCCCCGCGACGGCCAGCGTTCCGACCGCGATCCCCGCGAGGATCAGTGACAAGGCGCTTTGCGACCCCGCCGACAGCACGAACAGCAACCCCAGCGCCGCGAACGCCCCGGCGATCGCCACAATCGGCAGCATCGCCGGGTAAAGCTCCGCCAGCCCGAAATACAGCGCGATCACCGCGCCCAGCGATGCGCCATTCGACGCACCCAGCACCGATGGCTCGGCCAACGGATTGCGCAGGAACCCCTGCAGCGCGGCACCCGAAAGCCCCAGCATCGCGCCGACCGCCAGCCCGAGGATCGCGCGCGGCAGACGAAGTTCGAACAGGATGGCGCGTTCGATCGGATCGCCCTGCCCGCTGAGCGCCCGCACGACATGCGCCAGCGGGATCGCCGCGCTACCCACCGCGACCGACGCGGCGCCGGCCAACAGCGCAAGCAGCGCGAGGCCACCGACCAATCGCGCACGCGTCACGCGTTCCATAGTGCCAGATCCCACCGCATCGATTTCCGCCTAGCGCATAAGCGGCCGCTGCGGCAGGGCTTTGCGCATGCGCGGCCGCCGTCTCCTGACCATCCTGATGATCGCCGCCGCCGGTGCACCTGCTCCGGCGGCAGCGCCTCGACCGCCGGCGCGTATCGTTTCGCTTAACCTATGCGCTGACCAGTATCTTCTGGCGCTGGCCGACCCCGCGCAGATCGTCGCGCTCACCCGGTTCGCGCGCGATCCGAACATGTCCGCAGCCGCCAACGCCGCGCGTACCATGCCAGTCAGCCGTGGCAGCGCCGAAGACGTGCTGATGCTCCGCCCCGATCTCGTGATCGCCTCGCCGTTCCGACGCCAGACGGTCACGGCCGTGCTGGCCGGACGGCACGTCGATACGCTCGATCTGCCCCCCGCGGACAGCTATGCCGCGATCGTGAGGCAAGTCCGTCAGGTTGCTGCCGCCATCGGGCACCCCGATCGCGGCGAAACGCTGATCCGCCGGATGGACACCGCGCTCGCACGATTGCCGCGCGCGCCGGGAGGTGGTCATACGGCGGCCTATTATCAGCGTCGGGGTTTCCTGACCGGCACCGGCACGCTCGTCGACGAATTGATGCAGCGTCTCGGGCTGGCCAATCTCGCGACCCGGCTCGGCAAACCGGCACTATCGCAACTGTCGCTCGAACAGATGGCGCTCGCACGCCCGGACTATCTCATAGTCGAAAGCGCCACCGACCACGTGACCGATCAGGGCACCGAAATGCTGCATCATCCGATTCTCGACGGGATTCCCCGTCTGCGCATCCCCGAGGCGTGGACCGTCTGCGGAGGTCCCGCCTATGTGCTGGCCGCGCAAAGCCTCGCGGCGCAGTTGCGCACGCCCCGTCCGGCTGGTCCTCGCCGCGACCGTTAGAACTCAACGCCGGCCTGGGCCTTGACCCCGCCCCGGAACGGATGCTTGACCTGCCCCATCTCGGTGACGAGATCCGCCGCGGCAATCAACGCCTCGGGCGCGTTGCGTCCCGTCGCCACGACATGCGTCATCGCCGGTCGCGCCGCGAACCCCGCAAGCACCTCGTCGAGTGGCAGATAGTCATAGCGCAGGACGATGTTGATCTCGTCGGCGATGACCATCGCATAGCTCGGGTCGAGGATCATTCGGCGGACCTCGTCCCACCCTTCGCGCGCCACGGCGATATCGCGGGCCCGATCCTGCGTATCCCAGGTAAAGCCCTCGCCCATCGGCTTGAACTCGACCAGATCGGGAAAGGCGTCAAAGATGACCTTCTCACCGGTCGTCATCGCACCCTTGACGAACTGTACGATCCCAACCTTTCGCCCGTGCCCCATCATCCGCACCGCCATGCCGAGCGCCGCGGTGGTCTTACCCTTGCCCGGCCCGGTGTGGACCATGAGCAGGCCCTTTTCGATCGTCTTGGCCGCGACGATCTTGTCCTGGACGACCTTCTTCTTGGCCATCCGCGCCGTGTGCTCCGCCTCGTTCCGCATCAGAATGCTGCCTTCACGCCGGCATAGGCGCCACGCCCCTGGCCAACATAGCTGAACACCTCCTCGTACCGCTCGTCGAACAGGTTTTCGACCCGACCGAAGACCGATAGCCGGGGGCGTCAGCTTGTACGCCGCGTTCAGGTTGACGAGGACATATTCCTGGAGCGAAACGCGGACAGGGACATAGCTCGGATCGGTATAGGCATCGTCCTGCTGCCGGCCATTATACCGGACGGTGAGGGTCGCCGAGGCGCTCTCGTCGCGGCTGAACGCAGTCATGTTGACGCTGCCGATATGGTTGGGGCGCCGGATCTCCACGCCCCCGTCCTCGCGCGCCTTCAGATAGGTATAGGCGAGGTCGAAGCGCAGCTGCGGAATCGGCTGGGCGGTGGCAAACACCTCGACGCCATGCTGCGTCGATCGCGTATTGCGGTTGCCGGGCGTCGCGACGAAGTCGGGGGCAGGATAGGTGGTAAAGATCTCGTTCGTCAGCCGACTGTCGAAATAGGTCGCGCCGATCGTCGCACGATCCCCCCCGAAAGCCTGTTCGACCCCGGCTTCCCACCCCTTTGACTTTTCCGGCTTGAGGTTGGGGTTGCCGATGTAACGACCGTCGGAATAGCCGAAGAGATCGAAATAGCCGGGGTTCTTCACGCCCGTCCCGTAGGCGCCGCGCACCCGCGTCCCGGTCGCGAACCGGTAGCTCGCCTGCGCGCGATAAGTGGTGGTGTCATCGAACCGGTTATTCTCGTCGCGCCGCACCGATCCGCCGATCGCGAGCGCATCGTCGACGACAACGTCATACTGGCCAACGAACCCGACATTGTCGGTATGCCGCCGTCCCGTAAAGACGAACTCCGAAGGAGCCGCGCTAAGCGTCTGGAACTCCTCGCGCTCGACATCGACCGCGGCGGTCAGCCGATGCCGGATGCTATCAGTGCCGAACCGGAAGGCGCTTTCGAACGATCCCTTGTACCGTCGTCCCTTGTTGCCAAAGCTCAAGGCATCGTCGGCCAGCGCCCGGCGTGTCGTATCGGCAAACTGGCCGCTGAGCGCATTCGTCCAGCGGCCATCCGCCAGCGCCAACTCCGCGCGGATGAGCCCGTAATGCGCCTCGACCGTGCTGCGCGCGCCTGGCGTATCGACGATCGTGCCGAACTGCGGGCCGCTCAATGCCGTGTCGTTGCTGTCGGCATCGGTATAGCTGTAGCGCCCGACGCCCGTGACCTTCAGCGTGTCGGTGGGCGACCAGCTGAGCTTGCCCGTCGCGCCGACGCTCTTCGCGCCAATGTCGCGCGATCCGCCCCGTGCGGTCGGCGTGCCGTCGGTGAGATAGGTCGAACTCGACAGCGCGTAGTCGAGATTGCCCGCTACGCCTGCGACCCGCGCGCCGCCCGAAAACGTGCCGAACGATCCCCCCTCGGCCCGCAGCGATACGCCCGGGGCTTCCGCGCCGCTGAGCGTGAGATACTGAATGACGCCGCCGATCGCGTCGGACCCGTACAGCGCCGATTGCTGGCCGCGCAGCACCTCGACCCGTGCCGCCTCGTCGGCAATCAGCGTGCCGAAATCATATTCGCCCTGATAGGGATCGGATACTTCGATCCCGTCGATCAACACCAGCACGTGATTGCCCTCCGATCCGCGGATCCGGACCTGCGTCGTCCCCCCCGACCGCGCCGGTCCGGCTGACCGCCAGCGCGGGGACGTCGCGCAGCACGTCGGACACGATCCGGGTCTGCCGCTGGTCGAGCGTGGCGGCGTCGAGCACTGTCACCGACGCCCCGAGCTGATCGGCGGGAACCGCGTCCCCCGATCGCGATGCGGTAACCACCAGCTCGGCGTCGCCCCCTGCCGCCTCGCCCGTCGCCGCGGCAATCGGATCGGGCTCGGCCGCGGCCGGCGATGCAAAGGCCGTGGCGGTCGCGAGAACCGCAAGCGAAACGAAAATTCTAGTCATGAAACGATACCCCCGGCGTCACGAGCGACCGGCCGGGGCCTGCCGTCCGATGCTACGGACAGCCGGCGCAACACTTGGGGTGCACGCCGAACCGCACCCGCCACGCGCGCCGATGCGGCCCCCGCCGCATGGTTCGTCGCTCAGACGGAGTACCGTGCCGCGGCCATCCCCTGGACCATGGCAAGAGCGACCGAGCGCCGGCAGGTCTCCTGGCTCGCGGGTCGACGCCCGGTACGCGACCTTCCCGGGCCCTGCGCTTACGCTCAGGCCTAGTGGTCGTCCCCTCATAACGAAGGAACATGCGCACCGCGCTCACCGCTTACAGTTGCAGGGACAGCCGCGGCATGAGGAGGCTCGCCTCCCGCACCGCATTCCCTTTGAAGCCCCGAGGGGCACCGACGCGATCTGCGACCCCGGCCTTCACCGGTTTCGCGGGGCGACGGTAGCGCAGAAAATTCCTGCCGCCAATGGGCCTAGAGTCTCGCGAGGATCGCCCGCGCCTGGCGCAGGTGCGGCGCATCGATCATCCGTCCATCAAGCTGCAGCGCGCCGGCCTCGGGAGCCGCCGCAAACGCTGCGACGACGGCATGCGCACGTGCCACGCTCGCCGCATCCGGCGTGAACGCGGCGTTGATCGTGGCGACCTGCGACGGGTGGATCGCCATCATGCCGGTGAAGCCGTCGCGGCTGCCGCGCGCGGCATAGGCTGCCAGCCCGTCAATGTCCGCGATTGCTGGATAGACCGTTTCGATCGCCGCTACGTCCGCCGCATGCGCGCCGAACAGCAGCAGCGATCGTACGAGCTTATAGGGCTCGGTATAGGACCCGTCGTCCTCCCGACTGGTCGCCGCGCCGATCGCCGCGGGCAGGTCTTCGGCGCCCCAGGTCAGGCCGCATAACCGGCCGTTGACCCGCGCATATTCGCCCAGTGTGAAGATCGCGGCGGGCACTTCGGTCGCGATCGGCAGGATCGGCGGACAGTCATCGCCATAAGCCTCGACCAGCGCGAGGACGGTCGCGGGTCCGGTCGCCTTGGGCAGCATGATCGCATCGGCGCCCCTCGCCGCAGCGATATCGTCGTCCAGCCACCCCGAGTCGACGGGATTGATCCGGACCATCCGCACGACGTCGGTGTGGTCCTGCAACGCGGCCCGGACCGCCTCGCGGGCAACAGCCTTGCGGGAGAGCGAGACCGAATCCTCCAGATCGAGGATGATGCATCGGCCCCGCTCGCTGCGGCCTTCGCAAAACGCTCGGGCCGGTCTGCGGGCACGAATAGCAGCGAGCGCAACCTCATGCCGACGTCCGCAGCAGCAGCGCCGAGCGAAGGCACTGACAGACGATCTCGTCACGCTGGTTGATCAATTGGTGCATGAATGTGACGATCCCGGCGTTCGGGCGCGACCGGCTGGGCTTGAGCTCGGCGACCTCGGTCTCGGCGCGCATCGTGTCGCCGATAAAGACGGGTTTTGGATGCACGAGCTTGTCGTAACCGAGATTGGCGACGAGCGTCCCGAGCGTCGTGTCCCCCACCGACAGGCCGACCATCAGCGCGAAGGTGAAGGTGCCGTTGACGAGGATCTGGCCGAATTCGCTCGCCTTCGCCGCCTCCGCGTCGAGGTGCAGCGGCTGCGGATTGTGCGTCATCGTCGAAAACAGGAGGTTGTCCGTCTCCGTGACGGTGCGGCGGATCTCATGGACGATCCGGTCGCCGACTACCCATCGGTCGAAATAGCGGCCGGCCATCAGTCATCCTTCTCGATACGCGCGAGCACCATGCCATCGCTCACCTGCCCGCCTTCGATCGCGGTCAGTTCGGCAACCGTCCCGTCGAACGGCGCGACGAGCGAATGCTCCATCTTCATCGCCTCCAGCGTCACGAGCTTCTGCCCCTTTGCGACACGGTCCCCGACAGCCACGTCGACCGCGATGATCCGTCCCGGCATCGGTGATAAGATCGCGCCATCCGCTGCCGCCCCCATCGCCGCGCCAGACGCACGCCAGGGCCGCAACTGCCAGGTCTGCCCGGCATCGGAAACGAGGGCGGCATCGACCGGTTCATGGACGCCGCGACCGTCGAGATCGATCGTCACCGCGTCGTCGTCGAGCAGGAACCGCGCGGCCTTCAAAGGGGCCGCGTTGAGACGGAAGCCCGCCATCGGCTCGGCGCGTACGAGCGTGCGCGCGGCCTCGATCAGCGCTTCCTCGCTGGGCTGCGCCGGGGGCATCAGCGCCGCACCTTCGCGGGCGATCAGCCCGGTATCGAGCGTTCCCGCGACAAATTCCGAATGGTCGAGCGCCTGGACGAGAAACCCCGCATTCGACCGGACCGGCCAGACGACCGCCTTGTCCAGCGCCTCCGCCAACGTCTCGCGCGCGGCTTCACGCGTGTCGCCCCAGGCAATCACCTTGGCAATCATCGGGTCATAATAGGGCGAGATGTCCGCCCCCTGTTCGACGCCCGTATCGACCCGCGCCGCATCACCCAGATCGAACGCCTCGAGCCGCCCGATCGACGGCAGGAAACCCTTGGCGGGATCCTCCGCATAGAGCCGCGCCTCGATCGCCCATCCGCGGATCGCAAGATCATGCTGCTGCAGCGGCAACGCCTCGCCGCTGGCAATCCGCAGCTGCCATTCGACCAGATCCTGTCCGGTGATTTCCTCGGTGACGGGATGCTCGACCTGCAACCGGGTGTTCATTTCCATGAACCAGATCCGATCGGCGCGCAGGCCTTCGCTCGCATCGGCGATGAACTCGATCGTACCCGCGCCAATATAGTTCACGGCCTGTGCCGCGCGCACCGCCGCCGCGCAGATCGCCGCGCGCGTCGCATCATCCATGCCGGGCGCCGGGGCCTCCTCGATCACCTTCTGATGCCGGCGCTGCAACGAACAGTCGCGTTCGAACAGATGGACAACGTTACCCTGACGGTCGCCGAACACCTGCACCTCGATATGCCGCGGCGAGAGGATATATTTCTCGATCAGCACGTCGGTATTGCCGAAGGATGCGGAAGCTTCGCGCTGGCACGACGCGAGCGCGTCGGCAAAGTCGGCGGACGCGTCGACGCGGCGCATACCCTTGCCGCCGCCGCCGGCGACGGCCTTGATCAGGACCGGGTAGCCGATGGCATCCGCCTCACGCTGGAGCCTATCAGGCGACTGGTCTTCCCCCAGATAGCCTGGCGTCACCGGGACCCCGGCCGCCATCATTCGCTGCTTCGCGGCATCCTTCAGCCCCATCGCGCGGATGCTGTCGGGATCGGGGCCAACCCACAGGATCCCTGCATCAAGCACGGCCTGCGCGAAGTCCGCATTCTCGGACAGGAACCCGTACCCCGGATGAATAGCCTCAGCGCCGGTGGCGAGCGCGGCGGCGATGATCTGCTCTCCGACCAGATAGCTCTCGCGCGCCGGGCTCGCACCGATATGCACCGCCTCGTCCGCGTGCCTGACATGCAGCGCGCCCGCATCGGCATCGGAATAGACCGCGATCGTGCGGATTCCCAACGCCCGAGCTGTGCGGATGATGCGGCAGGCGATCTCGCCACGATTGGCGATGAGCAGTGATTCGATCATTGCGCGGGGCATCCGGTGGTCCGCTTAGACCAAGTGATGTTGAGGATCTTCCACCGGCCCGCGTCGCGCACCATGTCGAAATGGTCGGTCCCGCAATGCGCGACCCGGCCGTCGATGGTGAAGACATAGGGCGACCATACCATCGCGATATCGCCATCGATATCCACGGCGGGATCCGTCAGGCGTTCCGCATATCGCTCCGGTCCGGGCTTCAGACGGGCGGCGAAGTCGGACCAGCCGGTCCGGCGGATGATGCGCGTGCCGTCGGCCATTTCTTCCACTGCCGTAGCACCCCCCTCGGGGCGTACCTGTGCGAGCAGTGCCTGGCCATCGCGGGTGGCCAACGCAGCGAACATCGCGTCGATCGGCACCATGACGCCAGCCTCCTCGGTCACCACGACTGGCGGCAAGCCGGTGCCCTTGACGATCGGCTGGACCGGTGTGACCTGACCCGCGGCCAGCAGAAACGATAGCAGGATCATCGGCTTACATCCTGAACACACCGAACGCGGGGCGTTCGGCGATAGGAGCGTTGAGCGTCGCGGCGAGCGCGAGGCCGAGAACGTCGCGGGTCTGCGCAGGATCGATGATCCCGTCGTCCCACAGCCGCGCGGTCGCGTACCAGGGATTCCCCTCGTCCTCATATTTCTGACGAACCGGCGCCTTGAACGCTTCCGCCTCCTCCGCCGTCCAGTCGTCCGCGTCGCGGTGAACGGTGGCGAGGACCGAGGCCGCCTGCTCGCCGCCCATCACGCTGATCCGGCTGTTCGGCCAGCTGAACAGGAAACGTGGCGAATAGGCGCGTCCGCACATGCCGTAATTGCCGGCGCCGAAACTGCCGCCGATCAGCACCGTGATCTTCGGCACGGTCGCGGTCGCGACTGCCGTCACGAGCTTTGCACCATGTTTGGCAATGCCTTCCGCCTCATACTTCCCGCCGACCATGAAACCCGAGATGTTCTGGAGGAACAACAGCGGTACCTTGCGCTGGCAGGCGAGCTCGATGAAATGCGCGCCCTTCTGTGCGCTTTCGCTGAACAGGACGCCGTTGTTGGCGAGGATCGCGACGGGGAGCCCGTGGATATGTGCGAACCCGCACACCAGCGAGGTACCATAAAGCGCCTTGAACGCATGGAATTCGCTACCATCGACCAGCCGTGCGATCACCTCGTGCACGTCATAGGGTGCGCGCACATCGGACGGCACGACACCGTAAAGCCCCTCAGCGTCGTATTTCGGCGGGCGTGCCGGTTGCCGGTTCACCGTGACAGGGACCTGTGGCGGCAAAGTCGAGACGATGTCGCGAACGATCGTCAGCGCGTGGTCGTCCGATTCCGCGACATGATCGACGACGCCCGACCGTCGTCCATGCGTGTCCGCGCCGCCGAGGTCCTCCGCGGAAATCACCTCGCCCGTCGCCGCCCTGACCAGCGGCGGCCCGGCAAGGAAGATCGTGCCCTGCCCGCGGACGATGATCGTCTCGTCGGACATTGCCGGGACATAGGCGCCGCCCGCGGTGCAGCTTCCCATCACGCAGGCAATCTGCGGAATCCCCAGCGCCGACATCTGCGCCTGGTTGTAGAAGATACGCCCGAAATGCTCGCGATCGGGAAACACTTCCGCCTGATGGGGCAAATTCGCCCCGCCACTATCAACGAGATAGATGCACGGCAGACGATTTTCCTGTGCGATTTCCTGCGCTCGCAGGTGTTTCTTGACGGTCAGCGGGAAATAGGTCCCCCCCTTCACCGTCGCATCGTTGCACAGGATCATGCATTGCCGCCCGGCAACGCGGCCGATCCCCGCGATCACTCCCGCGCCGGGGACCGCGTCGTCATACAGGCCATTGGCGACGAGCTGACCAATCTCGAGGAACGGCGAACCCGGATCGAGCAAGCGCTCGACCCGGTCGCGCGGAAGCAGTTTGCCACGCGCAACGTGCCGGTCGCGCGAACGGGCGTCCCCGCCGAGCGCGACGCGCGCAACGTCGTCGCGCAGGCGCTGGGCGAGCGCGCGGTTGTGCGCCGCATTCGCCTGGAACGTTTCGGCGTCGACCGACAGCTTCGTATCGAGGACGGGCCCGCTCACCGTTCACCCCGCAGCGACCTGATCCGCACGCTCATTGCATCACCTTGGGTGCGGCACCGATCAGTTCGCGTCCGATCAGCATCCGGCGAATCTCGTTCGTTCCCGCGCCGATGTCGAGCAGCTTGGCGTCGCGCATGAAACGCTCGACCGGCCAGTCCTTGGTATAGCCAGCGCCACCCAGAGCCTGGATCGATTCCAGCGAGACCTTCACCGCGCTCTCGCTCGCCAGCAGGATCGCGCCCGCCGCGTCGAACCGCGTCGTCTTGCCCGCATCGCACGACGCGCGACGGCATAGACATAGGCGCGCGCGGAACTCAACGCGACATACATGTCGGCGATCTTGGCCTGGATCAGCTGGAACTGCCCGATCGCGGTCCCGAACTGCCTGCGTTCACGGACATAGGGGATGACCACGTCGAGACAGGCCTGCATGATGCCGAGCTGAATGCCCGCAAGCACCGCGCGTTCATAGTCGAGGCCCGACATCAGCACACCGACGCCGCCATTCTCCGGTCCCATCACCGCGTCGAACGGCACGTGGCAATCGGTGAAGACGAGCTCGGCGGTCGGGGAGCCCCGCATGCCCATCTTGTCGATTTTCTGCCCGATCGCGAAACCCGGCATGTCCTTCTCGATCAGGAAGGCGGTGATCCCTTTCGATCCCTCCCCCGTCTTCGCATAGACGACGAGCGTATCGGCATAGGCCGCGTTTGTGATCCAGAATTTGGTGCCGTTCAGGACATAGCCGCGCTCAGTCTTCACCGCCTTCAGCTTCATCGACACGACGTCGGATCCCGCCCCGGCTTCGGACATCGCGAGGCTTCCGACATGCTCGCCCGACACCAGCTTGGGCAGATATTTCGCCTTTTGCTCGGCATTGCCCCAGCGGCGGATCTGATTGACGCACAAGTTGGAATGCGCGCCATAGCTCAAGCCGATCGACGCCGATGCGCGCGATACTTCCTCGACCGCAACGACATGCTCGAGATAGCCGAGCCCGAGCCCGCCATACTCTTCCTCGACGGTGATGCCGTGAAGCCCCAGCTCGCCCATTGCCGGCCAGAGCTCGCGGGGAAACCAGTCGTCCGCATCGATCTTCGCAGCCAGCGGAGCGATCTTCTCCTTCGCAAAACGCTGCGTCGTGTCGCGGATCATGTCCGCGGCTTCGCCCAGCGCGAAGTCGAAATCTGGCGTCACGAAACTCTCCTTACCGTATTGTTCCCGTGGCTTGCCGGGCTGTTCTCTTTACCGTTCTCGCCCGATGCTCAGCGAGGGTCAGGGACCGCAGCCGTCGCGCCGAGCGTCGTGATCACGCCGTCTACGACCGTGATCGGCCAGACCGCAAGCGCTTGACCCACGCAGGGGCCGCCGACGCAGCGGCCATCGTCGATTCTGAACAGTGCGGAATGCCACCCACAGACGATCAAGTCGCCATTCGGGCTCAGATAGTCGTCGAGGGCGCGCGCCAGTGGCAGTCCGGCGTGCGGGCAGCGGTCGACATAGCCGACGACCCCGTCACCGCGCCGAACCGCAAAACCGTGGAACCGCCCCGCGCGCATCTGCACGACATAGCCTCTCGACTGGCCGGGTGCGATCGCCTCGATCGACCCGAGCGCGATACCGGCCGGCGTGGCGAACAGCCGCACCGGCGACGGCGCATCGCTCACGGCACTGTCGTCGCCCGGCTGGCCCTGCATGTCCGTCATGACGTCGTCACGCGTCGACCGTGATCACCCCACGCCGGATCTGGTCGAGTTCGATCGATTCGTACAGCGCCTGAAAGTTGCCGTTGCCGAACCCCTCATTGCCCTTGCGCTGGATGACCTCGAAAAAGATCGGCCCGAACAGCGGTTCGGTGAAGATCTGGAGCAGCAGCCCCTCTTCGCCGACATTGCCGTCGAGCAGGATCCGGTTGCGCCGCAGCCGCTCGAGATCTTCGCCATGGTTCGGCACACGCTTGTCGACCAGTTCGTAATAGGTCTCGATCGTGTCCTGCAGCCGGACGCCGCGAGCCCGCAGTTTCTCGACGGTCGTGTAGATATCGTCGGTGGTCAGCGCGAGATGCTGGATGCCTTCGCCGTTATAATCGCGGATGAACTCCTCGATCTGGCTGTGGTCGTCCTGGCTCTCGTTCAGCGGGATCCGGATCGCGCGATCGGGCGCGATCATCGCCTGGCTGAACAGGCCCGTCGCCTTGCCCTTGATGTCGAAATATTTCTGCTCTTCGAACCCGAAAATCTGACCGTAAAAGGTCGACCAGGTCCGCATCTGCCCGCGCTTTACGTTGTGGGTAAGATGGTCAAGCAGATCGAGACCGACCGAATTCTCTGCCTCGGCCTCCGCCGCACCCGGGATCTGATCCCACGCATCGTACAGGCTGCCCGCGCCGCCATGACGGTCGACGAGATAGAGCAACGATCCGCCGATCCCCTCCAGCGCGTAGCTCTCGTCGCCCAGCGCCCCGAGCGATGCATCGGCCGCCTTCGCACCGCGTGCCAGCGCAGCGTCGAAGGCCGCCTTGGCGTCCGCGACACGGAACGCCATGCCATTGGCCGACGGACCATGGTCGGCGCGGAACGACGCGGCCTGCCCCGTCGGCTCCGCATTGAGCAGAAGGTTGATGCGACCCTGTTTGTAGCGGGTCACTGCCTTGGTCGGATGCCGGGACGCGGGCACGAAACCCAATTGCTCGAACTGTTTGCCCATCGCCGCCGGATCGGGCGATGTGAACTCGCAGAACTCGAAACCATCCAACCCCATCGGGTTGACGTCCATATGCTCCATGATGCGACAGCCTCTCACAGCTTTATAGTATCGTTGGATACCAACTGCGCGTTTGCGCAGATCGTGTCAACTGATACTATCCCGTGCCATGACCGCTTCATCCGACCGCCCACTTCTGCTCGACGACTTCATCCCGTTCCGGCTGTCGTTCACGTCGAACCTCGTCAGCGACACGATCGCGCGCAGCTATGAATCGCTGTTCGGCCTCTCGATCCCCGAATGGCGGCTGGTCGCCGTCATCGCCGAAACCGGCGGCATTACGCAGGCGGAAATCGGTCATCGTACGCGCATGGATAAGGTTACGGTAAGCCGCGCGGCGATCGCGCTGGTCGAGCGAGGCCTTCTCGAACGGCGCGCCAATGCCAGCGACCGTCGCTCGCACCTGTTGATGCTCAGCGATGCCGGTCGCACGCTTTACGCTGCGGTCGCACCCAAGGCGCGCGATCTGGAGGCGCGGATCTTTGCGCAGTTCGACCCGGCCGAAGTCGCTGCATTCACGGCGATGCTCCGCCGGATCGACGCGGTGACCAGCGCGCTCGATCAGCCGGCCCAGGGCGGTGACGGTGTCCACAGCGTCCGCAAATAGTCGAGCAGTGCAACGACCGACGACGGCACTGCACCGCGCGGGTGCAGCGCGAAGATCCCCACATCCGCGCTCCCCTCGATCGCCGGCAGGACGCGAACGAGCCGCCCCGCCGCCAGATCGCTGCTAACGTCCCACAGCGACCGCAGCGCGATCCCCACGCCCGACAGCGCGAGTTCTCTTACGACCTCGCTCGAATTCGTGCGCACATAGCTCGCGGCATCGATCGTGAAATCGCCGTCAGGCCCCGTCAGCCGCCACGGCATTTGGCCGCGCGCCGCGAGCAGGCGATGATCACCCAGCGCCGCCGCGCTGCCGGGAATTCCCGCCGTCTCGAGATAGGCGGGTGCGGCACACAAGACCCGGCGGCTGTCGCCCAGCCGGTGCGCGTCAAAACCCGGCTCGACCGTCGGCGCGATCCGGATCGCGAGGTCGATCCCTTCGCCGAGCAGGTCCGAAAAACCGTCTGACAGATTTAGTTCGAGCGCGATGTCGGGATGCGCATCGAGAAAGGGCTTGAGCCGAGGTGCGATATGCAAGCGCCCGAACGACGTCGGCGCGCTGACGCGAAGCGGACCGCTCGGCCCGGCGGCCCGGTCGCCGACCCGCCCCTCGGCCTCCCGGATCGCGGCAAGGATCGCCACCATGTCGGCGTGGTACCGCTCGCCCCGCGCCGTCGGCTCTAACCGCCGTGTCGTACGATTGAGCAGACGCACCCCGAGCCGCGTCTCGAGCCGGACGATCCGTTTTGACACCATCGCCGGAGAGATGCGGCGCAAGCGGGCAGCCCCGCTCAGGCTTCCTGCCGCGACGACGTCGACGAACAAGGCGGCATCCGGATCCATTCATTCCCCCGGTGATCGACAGCTTCAACACTTGATCGTCTACCGAACAGCCTGGCGGTCGTATAGAATGATCGTCAGATAGGGAGAGAGCGATGAGCGCGACGTCAGACGGCATGATCGACAAGGCGGGGCTGCGTGTCGCCGCACCGCTGGCACGGTTCCTCGAAGACCAGGCGCTGCCCGGCACGGGGGTCGACCCGTCCGCCTTCTGGTCCGGAATGGCCGACATCTACGCCCGCTTCGCACCCGAAAATCGCGATCTGCTTGCTCGCCGCGATGCGCTGCAGGCGAAGATCGACGCCTGGTACGACGCATTTGGCGGCCGCCCCGTCGATCCGGACGCGCAGGCGCGCTTTCTTCACGAGATCGGTTATCTCGTTGAGGAGCCTGCGCCGTTCGTGGCGACCTCGACCCGCGTCGATGACGAGGTGGCACGTCTGGCAGGCCCGCAACTCGTCGTGCCCATCCTCAATGCCCGGTTCGTCCTCAACGCCGCAAACGCACGCTGGGGTAGCCTGTACGACGCGCTTTACGGCACCGACGTGATCCCCGGAACGCCGTCGGGTCGGGGTTATGATCCGGACCGCGGTGCGCAGGTTATCGCCTGGGCCAAGGCGTTCCTTGATTCCAGCGTGCCGCTTGCGTCGGGCTCATGGACCGATTGGGACGGCAGCCCGCCCGTGCTGGCAACACCGGATCAGCTCCGCGGCCGTGCCGGCAGCACGATTCTGTTGCGCCACAATGGCCTGCATATCGAACTTGTCATCGATCGCGACCATCCGATCGGCGCATCCGACCCCGCCGGACTTGCCGATGTCCGGCTTGAATCCGCGCTCACGACGATCGTCGACCTCGAGGATTCGGTCGCAGCGGTCGATGCCGACGACAAGGTCGCGGCCTATGCCAATTGGCTGGGGCTGATGAAGGGCGATCTGGAGGCGCAGTTCGACAAGGGAGGCCGGACGCTGACCCGGTCCTTGGAGGACGACCGGCGCTACATCGCGCAGGGCGGGTCGGAGATCGTCCTGCCGGGACGCAGCCTGTTGTTCATCCGCAATGTCGGCCATCTGATGACCACGCCCGCGATCCATCTGCCCGATGGGACGGAAGCGCCCGAGGGCATTCTCGACGGGATCATGACCGCGCTGATCGCGCTGCACGATCTGAACGGCACCGGCCGCTTCCGGAACAGCCGTCAGGGATCGATCTACATCGTCAAGCCGAAGATGCACGGCCCCGACGAAGCGGGCTTCACCAATCGGCTGTTCGACGCGGTCGAGGATCTGCTCGGCCTCGACCGCCACACGATCAAGGTCGGCGTGATGGACGAGGAGCGCCGCACTTCGGCCAATCTGGCTGCCTGTATCGCCGCGGTGAAGGACCGCATCGTGTTCATCAACACGGGCTTCCTCGATCGCACGGGCGACGAGATGCACACCGCGATGCGCGCCGGACCGATGATCCGCAAGAGCGAGATGAAGGCGAGCGCCTGGATCGCCGCCTATGAAGATCGCAATGTCCAGATCGGCCTCGCCTGTGGCCTCAGCGGTCGCGCTCAGATCGGCAAAGGCATGTGGGCCGCGCCCGATCGCATGGCGGACATGCTCGACCAGAAGATCGCGCACCCGATGACCGGCGCCAACACCGCCTGGGTCCCCTCACCCACCGCGGCGACGCTCCACGCGACGCATTACCACCGCGTCGACGTCTTCGCGCGGCAGGCGGCACGACAGAGCGAGCCCGTCACGCCGCTCGAGAAGCTGCTGACGATCCCGCTGGCACACGGCCATAACTGGTCCCCCGACGAGATCCGCGACGAGCTCGAGAACAATGCGCAGGGCATTCTCGGCTATGTCGTGCGCTGGATCGACCAGGCGTCGGCTGCTCGAAGGTGCCGGACATTCATGACATCGGCCTGATGGAAGATCGCGCGACCCTGCGGATCAGCTCGCAACATATGGCGAACTGGATGCTCCACGGCATCGCAACACCCGCCGAGGTCGATGCCGCCTTCGTGAAGATGGCGGCCAAGGTCGATGCGCAGAATGCTTCCGATCCGCACTATCGGCCGATGGTCGGGCACGAAGCGACCAGCCTGGCCTATCGCGCCGCGCGCGCGCTCGTCTTCGAAGGGCTTGGTCAGCCGAACGGCTATACCGAACCCCTGCTCCACCGCTTCCGGCAGGAGGCGAAAGCGGCACAAACTGGTAACAGTTGACACCATATTGGTCGGGGGCCATCGTCCTTCTTGAAACCCCCCGGCCCCCACGGCACGTCGAACAGGGGTGCGCGAGGAGAGTGTTACGATGGCCAATGACCCGGCCGCCACCGGCTATATTTCGGGTTTCGGCAACCATGTCGCGACCGAGGCCGTCGCAGGCGCGCTACCCGTCGGGCGCAATGCGCCACAGCGACCGCCCTTCGGGCTGTACACCGAGCAGCTGTCAGGCACGGCCTTCACCGCACCGCGTCACGAGAACCGGCGGAGCTGGCTGTACCGCATGCGTCCCACCGCCGAACATCCGCCCTATGTCCGATATGACGGCGCCGCCCGCTTTGCCGCGGGCGCGCATAACGGTCCACTGGCGCCCAATCGGCTGCGCTGGGACCCGAGCGCGCCGCCGCCAGCGGGAACCGACCTGATCGACGGCATGACGACGATGCTCGCCACCCGCGATCCTGCGGATCTGGAGGGCGTCGCGGTCCACCTCTATGCCGCCAACCGCGACATGACCGCGCGGGTCTTTGTCGATGCCGATGGCGAACTGCTCTTCATCCCCCAGGCGGGGCGGCTCGAACTTCTGACCGAGCTCGGGCGGATCATGGTCGCGCCCGGCCAGATCGCGCTCATCCCGCGCGGTGTTCGTTTCCGGGCTTTGCTACCCGATGGGCAAGCAACGGGCTATGTCGCGGAAAACCATGGCGCCCTGTTCCGTCTGCCCGATCTAGGTCCAATCGGCGCGAACGGGCTGGCCAATCCGCGCGATTTCGAAACGCCGGTCGCCTGGTTCGAGGATCGCGACACGCGGTTCGAGGTTATCCAGAAATTCATGGGAGCGCTGTGGTGCACGACGCTCGAGCACAGTCCGCTCGACGTCGTGGCGTGGCACGGCAATCTGGCGCCGTGGCGTTACGATCTCGCGCGGTTCAACACGATCAACACGGTGAGCTTCGACCATCCCGATCCGTCGATCTTCACCGTTCTGACCTCGCCCTCCGACGTACCCGGGCGCGCGAACGCCGATTTCGTCGTCTTCCCGCCGCGCTGGATGGTCGCCGAGGACACGTTCCGCCCGCCCTGGTTCCACCGCAACGTCATGTCCGAGGCGATGGGGCTGATCCACGGCGCTATGACGCCAAGGCGGCCGGCTTCACGCCCGGCGGTCTGAGCCTGCACAATCTGATGGCAGGCCACGGTCCCGACCTCGATAGCTGGACTGCCGCGACCAACGCCGATCTCAAGCCGCACAAGATCGACGGGACCATGGCCTTCATGGTCGAGAGCTGCTGGCCCTACCGACCGACGCCGCATGCGCTGGAGCATGCCCAGCTCGATTATGACGCTGTCTGGGCCGATTTCCCCAAGGCGGTGCTGCCGGCATGATCCTGCACGGCTATTGGCGGTCGACAACCTCGTACCGTGTGCGGATCGGGCTGAACCTGAAGCAGTGCGCTTATGAGCAACGCACGCACGACCTCAGGACCGGCGAGCAGCGTGACGCGGCCTATCTCGCGCTCAACCCGCAAGGGCTGGTACCTGCGCTCGAGATCGGCGACGGCACGATCCTGACGCAGTCGCCTGCCATCCTCGAATGGCTCGACGCGACCTATCCGGCGGCGCCGCTATTGCCCGCCGATCCGACCGAGGCCGCGATCGTGCGCGGCATTGCGGCGACGATCGGGTGCGACATTCATCCGGTCAACAATCTGCGGATCCTTGATGCACTCAGGACAGATTTCGCCGCGACGCCCGATCAGGTATCGGCCTGGATCGCGCGGTGGATGACCGCGGGATTCGATGCGATCGAGCCACAGATCGCTCGCTATGGCGGCGGCTATGCCTTTGGCGCCACGCCGACGCTGGCCGACTGCTATCTCGTGCCGCAGGTCTATGCGGCCGAACGCTTCGCCGTCGATCTCTCACGCTACCCCTGTCTGGCCACCGCCGCCGCGAACGCCGCGACCCTGCCGGCCTTCGCCGCTGCACATCCCGACATGCAGCCCGACCGCGACCTACTATAGTATTGATATAGATTAGCACAAACCCGGTCCGAGTAGCGGACATAAAAGCCGAATTGATGCGTTTCTCACCGAATCGACGCGACCTAGATCGTGATCGCTGGTGAAGGGGTCGGAATGCGAATCGCGATTATTGCGCATCTCAAATATGCCATCCGCGAGCCTTTTGCCGGTGGCCTTGAGATGCATACGCACCTGTTGGCGACCGCGTTACGCCGACGTGGACATGCGGTCACAGTATTCGCATCGATGAAATCCGATCCGGCAATGGGGCTCGAGGCAATCTGCGACGAAACCTCGCTTCTCGAAACCGGCACCGCCGAAGCGCAGGACGTGACGTTCTTCCGCGAACACCATGCCTATCTGCGGCTGATGAGCATGCTGAGAAATCGACGGTTCGACGTCATCCACAACAACTCGCTCCACTATCTTCCCGTCTCGATGGCGGAAACGCTCGATACGCCGATGGTCACGACGCTGCACACACCCCCCGTTCTGCTGGCTGGAAAGCGGCATCCGCCTCTGCAAGTCACCATCGATGCGGTTCGTTGCCGTATCTGATACGATCCGTGGTCTGTGGAGCCACGTGACGCCGATCGACCGGACGATCCCGAACGGTATCGACCTTGCGAGCTTCCCCTTCCGACGTGCCGCGGATCCCGACCGCTATCTCATCTGGTATGGGCGGATCGTCGCCGAAAAGGGCCTTCATCTGGCGATCGACGCGGCTAGGCTGGCAGGCTATCCGCTCCGCATCGCCGGACCGATCTCCGATCCGGACTATTATGCGGCCGAGATCCTGCCGCGGCTCGGCGCCGACGTCACGCATGTCGGCCATCTCGAGCATGCGGCACTCGGTGCGCTCGTCGGCGGCGCGAGTGCGTTCCTCTGTACGCCTCGCTGGGAGGAACCGTTCGGGCTGGTGGTCGCCGAAGCCCTCGCGTCCGGGACGCCCGTCGCCGCCTTTGCGCGCGGCGCGATTCCGGCGCTCCTCGACGAGTCCTGTGGCACGCTCGCACGCGCGGACGATGTCGCATCGCTCGCGGACGCCGCGCGGCGGGCGGTGCTGCTCGACCGCCGCGCCTGCCGCCTGCGTGCCGAGGCGATCTGCGACGCCGACGTCATGATCGACCGCTATGAGGATTTGTACGAAGAGATGATCCGGCCGACACGGCACGCCGCACGGGGCGGCGCGTCTGACTATCCAATCACGTTGGCGGGGGCGGCATGACGGACGCCCGCTTCTGCGTATGCGTGCCCGCGCGTGACGAGGCAGACCGCCTGCCAATTCTGCTCGACGCCCTCGCGCGACAGGACGTGGATGGGCCGATCCGCGTCTCGATCTTGATCAATAACACCGTCGATGACAGCGTCGCCGCGGTGGCCCGGGCACAGGCCGCCTGGGGCGAGCGACTGCATCTCGCCGTAGCGTGCCACGATCTTCCGCCCGAGCGTGCGCATGCCGGCACCGCACGACGCCTGGCGATGGAGGCTGGCTTGGCACGCATCGATCCGGATCGCGGCGTTCTCATCTCCACCGATGCCGATACCCGGCCGCCGTCAGACTGGATCTCGGCGATGCTTCGCGCGATCGACGCGGGGCTTGATATCGTCGGCGGCCGGATCGTCGTCGACGATGCCGAACCGCTCGCCGCGGACATGGATGCGATGCAGGTCAAGCTCGACCGCTACTGGGCCTGTGTTCGCGCGATCGAGGACGACATCGATCCGTGCCGCTGGGATCCGGCGCCCCGTCACGGCGACCATACCGGCGCAAGCCTGGCGATTCTTGCCCCGCTCTACCGTGCGGCGGGCGGTGTCCCCGCTATCCCCGCCGGGGAAGACCGTGCACTGGTCGAGGCGGCGGTCGCGGCAGGTGGTCGCCTTGGCCATCCGATGAGCGTGTGGACCCGTGTGTCCGCGCGCACCATCGGTCGCGCGACCGGGGGCATGGCGGACCATATGCAGGCGCTGTCCGATCGGGTGGCGCGCGGCGAGCCCACCCTTCTGCCGTCGTTCGATCAATGGCGCGCACGCGCGGCGTGGCGACGGATGCGGCGCGACCAGCCGGGTGGTGATTCCGGGGTCGCGCGCGATGAACCCCTGCTCCCGCCAATGCGCTGCGACATGCCGCTGGGGCTCGACCGATGAGTGGCCCGACTGCACGGCCGGCCGCCGCGACGCCGTCCCTCGACCTCGTCGAGACGCTCGCGTCCTGCGGCGAGCGTTATGATGCCGCCCCGATGTTTCCCGCGGACAGCATGGCCGCACTGGTCCGCCACGCCTGCACCGGCGGTTCGCCCCGCGGGCGCTCGGTGGGCAGGCCAATTGTGCACCGGACGAGCTGCTCGATGCGTTGCGGACGGTCGGACGCGGCGACCTCAGCGTCGGGCGGCTGTTCGAAGGCCATGTCAACGCGCTCGCGCTGTTCGACTGGTATGCATCGGCGGATCAGCTCGCCTGGCTCGATACCGAACTCGACCGCGGCGCCTGGTTCGGCGTCTGGGCGACCGAACCCCCGCCCGGCGTCGCAGTGGTCGGCAGTCCTGACGGCCCTGTGCTCGATGGGGCCAAGCACTTCGCAAGCGGAGCCGGCGGTATGGATTACGCAATCGTCACCGCGCGTCCGGCAACGGGCCAGCGTCCGGTCGTCGTCATCCCGGCCAATGATCCCCTGCGTACCGACGCGTCCCGCTGGCGCGTACGCGGCATGCGTGCGAGCATGAGCGGTCGCTATGAATGTTCGGGCTATCCCGCCGGCGTCATGCAGACCCTGGGAGCACCAGGCGACTATGACCGCGAACCCCGGTTCACCGCGGGCGCATGGCGGTTCCTGGCGGTCCAGCTTGGCGGCATGGAGGGGCTGCTGACCGAGACCCGGCGCGCCTTGTCCGACGCCGCGCGCGGCGACCCCGTCCAGCGTGCGCGCTTCGCCGAGGCGGTAGTTGCCGCGCGCACCGCCTACCTCTGGGTCCGTGAGGCTGCGGGACGTGCCGCGCGTGAGGAGGCGGACGCCATCGTCTTCGTCCAGATGACGCGCGGTGTCGTCGAGCGTGCCGCGCTTGACGTCATGGAAGCCGCCGCCCGTCTGCTCGGTACGCGCAGCGCGTTTGATGGTGAGCGTGCGGACAAGATCAGCCGCGACCTTAGCCTCTATCTGCGTCAGGCAGGCCCTGATTATGCGCGCGATCAGGCGGCGCTCGCCTGGCTCGACCGCGACGTCTGGGGCGCCGGTGACCGCTTGTGGTGACCCCCGCGACTGCACTGAGCCGAAGTCCCTGGCGCAGCGCGCGGTGGCTGGTGCTCGCGCCGCACGCCGATGATGAAACGCTCGGCACGGGGGCATTGATCGTCGATACGGCGGCGCGCAATCGCCTTGCCGGGGTGATGATCCTGACCGACGGATCGGGTTCGCATCCCTGCCCGACGCCGGCGGATCGTAGCGCGCTTATCCGGCGACGGCGCAGTGAGGCACGACATGCCGTCGCGCTGTTGACCGGCGAACGGCGGATCGTCCCGCGGTTTCTCGACTGGCACGATGCAAACCCGCACCGCCCCGGAAGCGCCGCGTTCCGTCGGTCCGTGCGGCAACTCGCGGCCCTGTTGCGCCGGCACGCGGTCAACGCGATTGCGACCACCGCGGCAGGCGAGCCGCATTGCGATCATGCCGCGTGCTTCACGCTTGCGGTGCATGCTGCGTACGCGGCGCGCAGGCCGGTCGCGATCTTCGAATATGCCGTCTGGGGCGAACGCCCCGCGGGCAAGCGCGTCGTCCGCACCGCGGCGATGCCGACCGGCCGGCGCAGCGCCGCGCTTCGCGCGCACCGCAGCCAGTTGACCGGATTGATGGGCGACGGCTTTCGCCTGCCGCGCGCGCAACAGCGCATGCCGGGCACCGATCTCCTCTATCTAGCGAACCGATATGCGACCCGACCATAGCCTCGACGCGCGCTATTTCGACGACGTCTTCACCGGCGACGACGATCCCTGGTCGCTCGCTTCGAGCCCGTATGAGGCCGCCAAGTTTGATGCGACGATCGCCGCGATCGACGATCGACGCTATCGTTCGGCCTTGGAGATCGGCTGCGCCCACGGCGTGCTGACCGCGCAACTTGCGCCACTGTGCAATATCCTGACCTCGATCGACATCAGCCTGCGCGCGGTCGAGCTTGCCCGGTCGCGCTGCGCCGCATTGCCCAATGTCACGATCACCCGCTGTAGCTTCCCGGCCCAGACGCCCGACGGCGCGTTCGATCTCGTCGTGCTGTCGGAGGTCGTTTATTACTGGGACGACGCGGATATCGAGCGCGCAGCCGCCGCGATCCGCGCCAGCGCCACGCCCGATTGCCGGATCATACTCGTGCACTGGACGGGCGATACCGACTATCCTCAGACCGGCGACGCAGCCGTCAACAAGCTACGGGATCGGCTCGGCGGCGTCGCGGTCGAGCGCGCCGAAAGAAAAGACGCGTACCGCCTCGACCTCTGGTGCCTGTAATGACGCCGCTCTCCGTCCTGACCCTCGTCAAGGACCGCGAACCCCATCTGATCCAGCTGGTCGAGGGCCTGAAACGGAGCGCGGTCGCCCCCGCCGAACTGATCATCGTCGACATGAGCAGCACCCCGGTCGCGCAGCCGGAGGCGCCCTTCCCCGTTCACGTCCACCGGCTCCAGACCGGCACCCTCGCGCTTGCCGCCGCACGCAACCTTGCAGCACGGCACGCGACGTCTGCACATCTGCTGTTCCTCGACGTAGACTGTATCCCGATGGCGCAGTGCCTCGGTAGGATGGGTGCGGTACTCGATGAGGACGATGCGTTGCTCTGCGCGGATATCCGCTATCTCGGACCCGACGACGCGCGTTCGACGTGGAACGAAGAGGTCCTGCTGGCGGCGGGGCGGCCACATCCGGTGCGCTGTTTTCCCGCGACGGGCACGCGGCGCGAAACCAATCCCGGCCTGTTCTGGTCGCTGGCGTTCGCGATCCGCCGGTCGCGGTTCGATGCGCTTGGTGGCTTCGACGAGGCTTTCGTCGGCTATGGCGCGGAAGACACCGATTTCGGCTTTCGTGCCGAACGTGCACAAACCCCGCTAATCTTCGTCGGCGGTGCGATCGCCTGTCATCAATATCACGACAGCTATGATCCGCCCGTCCAGCATCTCGACGACATCGTCCGCAACGCGACGATATTCCACGCGCGGTGGGGCTGGTGGCCGATGCAGGGCTGGTTCGACGCCTTTGTCGCGATGGGGCTGATCGACTATCGCGATGACGGCATCCGCATCCTGCGCCGTCCGAACGCCGCGGACCTGATCGCCGCGCATGTGGTCTAATCCTAGACGGCAGCACCAATCGGCAATGTGACCGAAGCCGAGAGCCCGCCGCCCGCGGCATCGTCGAGGACCAGCACGCCGCCATACAGCGCCGCGAGTTCGCGCGCGATCGCCAGGCCGAACCCATGACCATCCTCGCGTTCGTCGAGCCGCACGCCGGCTGCGGTCGCCCGCTGACGGTCCGCCAGCGCGATGCCCGGGCCATCGTCGATGACGCTGAGCCGGATCATGCCCTGATCGACCCTCGCGGCGACACGCACCGTCGTTCGCGCATGCCGCGCGGCATTGTCGATCAGATTGCCCGCCAGCTCGTCTAGATCCGCGGCATCGACCGCGACGTGCAGCGCGGAATCGATCGCGGCATCGATCACGACGCCGCGTTCCATCCTCAGCCGCCGGATCGTCGACACCAGATCGGCGATCGCGGGGGCGAGTGCGGTGCGGCTCGCATGACCGCCGGCGATGTTGCGTGCCCGGGCAAGATGATGCCGGATCGTTGCGTCGATCCGTGCAAGCTGCGCCGCCTGGGCCGGATCGTCACGCACCGTTAGCGCAAGCGTCGCGACGGGGGTCTTCAGCGCATGCGCCAGATTAGCCGCCGACGCGCGCGCGGTCGCGAGCGCCGCCGCATTGTCCCGCGCGAGCGCGTTCAGTTCGATCGCGAGCGGACGAAGCTCGTCGGGCTGCGCTTCGGACACACTGGCGGCCCCCCTGCGCATCGCGGCTACACCGTCGCGCAACGCGCGCAGCGGTCGCAATCCGATCCGCACCTGCACCAGCGTCGCAATTCCCAGCAAGATGCCAAGGATGCCGAGCGTCGCGAGCAACGGCACCACCGCCGCCTGGATCGGTCGGGCGACGACGTCGCGCGGTGCCGCTGCGGTCAGCACCACCGGCCCCGCGTCGGTCGCGATCGAAATCTGTCGAGCATGGACCCCGTCGCGTCCCTCCAGTGGTTGCGGACGCGCCTCCCCTTCCCCGCGCAGCGCGTCTCGCGGTGCCGGGCCGGGCGTCCGCAGCGTCGGAAATTCGGCGGAACTCACTGTTTGTGCCGGACCGCTGATCTGCCATTGCCAGCCAGGGCCGGCATCGAGCAGGCCACGAAGCCGTGTCAGTCGCGCCCGGTCGATCCGCCCATCGCCATCGACCGCACCGGCAAGCAGGGACAATTCGGCATCGAGCCGCTGGTCGAGCCCCTGGGTGACGAACCGCTGCAGCACGCCGGCGATCGCCGCGCCCGCAACCGCGAGAGCAACGAGGGTGGCGAGCAGTGAAAGGCCGAGCATCCGCCCATGAATCGACCGCGGGATCAGCGTCATCGGGGTATCGGCGTCGCAAGCCGGTAACCTCGACCGCGCACGGTATCGATCAGCGACGCGCCGATCTTCTTGCGCAGGCGACCTACGATCACCTCGAGGCTGTTCGAATCGACGTCCGCATCGCCCTCATAGACACGCTCCATCAGCGCCAACCGCTCGATCACGGCGTCCTTCGACAGCATCAGCGCCGAGAGCACCCGCCATTCGAGCGCAGTCAGCTTAATCGGCAAACCGTCCAGCTCGAACTGGCCGATCTGCGTCTCGAAGGCGAGCGGGCCGCATTCGAGCCGCGTGGCGCCATGCCCCGCCGCCCGGCGCACCAGCGCACGCAGCCGCATGACCAATTCCTCGACGCGGAATGGCTTGGTCATGAAGTCATCGGCCCCCGCCTTGAACCCCGCCACCTTGTCCGACCATCCGTCGCGCGCGGTGAGGATCAGCACGGGAAGGTCGCGCCCCGCCGCCCGCCAGTCCCGCAGGATCGTGACGCCGTCTCGGCCCGGCAGGCCAAGATCCAGCACGGCGGCGTCATAGGCCTCGGTGTCGCCCAGATGCCCCGCATCGACGCCGTTTGCGGCAAGATCGACCGCGCAGTTCTCGCCTCGCAAGGCCTTGGCCAGCGCGGGGCCGAGATCGGGATCGTCCTCGACGAGCAATATACGCATGACGACCTCGCTAGCTGTGCACGCTAAACCCAAACTGAACGGGGAAGTTCAGCGGGGCGTGGGGATGCGGCGCCTAGAAGCCGGTCATCGACACGAAGAGGAGACGATGAATGCCCCGTTTGATGGAAACACTGAACCGCGGAACGCGGATGAGGCTCGCCGCTGCCGCCCTGCTCGCAGTCGGCGTCGCAGGCGGCGCCAGCGCCGTATCGCTGACGCGGCCCGGCATCGAGATGGCCCCCACCACGCCGACCGCGATCGCCCGACTGTCGGGCACGAGCGGCGTGGTGACGGTGAAGGGCCGTGTGGTCGAGATCTTCGGTGACCGCTTCGTCCTTCAGGACGCAACCGGGCGGACGATGATCGATGCCGGCCGCAACGGTGATGGCGTTACCGCCGGCGCGACGATGACGGTACAGGGGCGCTACGACAACGGACAGCTGCGCGCCTCCTATCTGGTCGATCCGAATGGGCGGATCGTCGCGGGCGGGCCGCCGCCGCATGGCCCCGGTGGTCCTCGCGCCCCCGGTGGTCCCGGCCACGATGGTCCGCCGCCTCCGCCACCGGGCGGCGCGAACTTGGCCCCTCCCGGTGTAATGGCGCCGTCCACCGTCCCAGGCTGCGCCCCATCCGTAACCGGTGTCACGCCGCCACCGGCACCCGTCGGCACACCCGTCGCGCAAACGCTACCCCGCGCACCGGCTGCCACGGTAAATCGCTAGGATGGTTGCGATCCGCCACAACTGTGGCGGATCGAGGCCTCAGGCCGATTGAGAACGACCGGCACCCTCCGTACCGCTTCCGCCGTCAGGCCGAAGCGGTACGGTGTTCGTCTTTCGAAGGTCGTAGGGCACGCGCCATGCCGAGGATCAGGACGACGGGCCGCAAAATGAACATCGGCGCGACCGACAGCGTGCGACCATGATGACCGCCGCGATCGAGCCACCACCCAGAAACCGCACGACGCGTTCGCCGCTGACCGGCGCCCCGCACCGCAGGAACGCCAGCGTCAGCGCGGCGGCGGCGGCGATCCGCAACAGCCGTATCGTCCCGGGTGCGGTGATCCCGAGATCCCGGCGATAGCGAAACGCGGAGGCCGCGAGCAGCATCCAGCCCGCCAGTGCAACGATGATCGTTTCAAGCATGAACCACTCCACGGGCAGGACGTCGTACCGGAGCCGCCGGACGAAGTTGCGCGACACGCCATGCCGCCATCGCCAGCACGGTGGCGATCGCGAGCATGGTCAGGTCGAACCCGGCAAATACCGGGTCGTCGCCACGCAATGAGGCCGGCAGACCGCGCGCGGTCGTTACGGCATTGATGACCGGAATTGCGGCAAACGCGATGGCGCCGATCGCGAAGCTCTCGATCCAGGCGCGCCGCGGCGATCGGGCCAGCTGCATGACTGCGACCGCGCCCCAGGCCCAGAACATCGCGGCGACTTCGCCATCGGCGCGCCCGGCCGCATCGGCAGGAATCACCCGGTTCGCCAGGAGATACGCTGCCATCCCGACCGGCAGCCCGGCAATCACCGCGATGTTCAAGCGCTCGACAAGCGTCAGCCCCGGGAACGGCGCCGCGCCCGGCCGCCGCCGCTTGGTCGTCCAGAGCAGCAGGCCCGTACCGACCATCGCGGCGCCGGTCAGGCCGAGCAGGCAATAGGCCCAGCGCAGCCCGGTACCCGCATAGCTCGCGACGTGTAGACCGAGCATCACCCCCGCAGTCATCAGCGCGGGCCCGGTGCCGCCCGATCGCTCGAGCATTTGCCCAGTGCTTCCCGAATAGGTCACCGATGGCAGCCGCGCATTGATCGACACGCCGGCATGCCGATACACCGTCACCGTTGCCGCACGATCATTCGGATGGCGTACCACGACCCGCGTCGCAGGCGCGCCGAGCACCGCTTCGGCCTTCTCGATCATCGGCCCGATCGGCAGCAGCGGCGCGGCAATGCCGGTCGCGGCGCGTTCGGTCGGAATGCCGAATGCGACCGCCCCGTAATCGAGCGGCGTCTTGTAGTTCACCATCGCCGGCCACGGCATGTACATCGCCACCAGCGTGATCAGCCCGGTATAGGTGATCATCGCGTGATAGGGCAGCGCAAGCACGGCCGAGACGTTATGCGCATCGAGCCAGCTGCGCTGTCCCTTGTTCCAGCGCAGCGTGAAGAAATCGGCAAAGATCCGCTTGTGCGTGATCACCCCCGAGACGATCGCCGCGAGCATCACCATCGCACACAGTCCGGCCAGCCAGCGCCCCCAGGGATAGGGCAGCTGAAGCTGGAAGTGGAACCGATAGAAATGCTCGCCGCCGCGCGTTTCGCGGGCACGAACCGGCTCACCGCTGCGGGGATCGAGCGTCAGTTCGGCGGGACGTGGCGGTGCCGTCGACGTCGGACTCCGCTGCTCGAACACGCGCGTCACTGCCGAGCGGGCATCGGGAAGATAGAGGAACCACTGGACGTCGTCACCCGCGCCGATCCGCTGCAGATAGGTCATCGCGCCTTGCGCCGCCTGCGCAGGCGACACCGTGCTCGCGCGGATTTCGGGTTGCATCCACTGAGTGATTTCGGGCCGGAAATAGCTTGCCGTCCCCGTCAGGAACATCGCGAACAGCAGCCATCCCGCGAGCAGTCCCAGCCACCCATGGATCCACGCCATGCTCTGCCGCAGCGGCAAGGCAGCCGTCATGGGCGGACCCCGAGCAAGGCCAGTGCCAGGCCGATCGCCGCGCTGCCGCCCCAGATGCCGAGCATGACGCGCATCACGCGTGGCCCGTGAAAGCTCCAAAGCGCGGCGATTGCGTAGACCAGGAACGAGAGGATCATTCCCCAGCTGGTCGCCTCGGCACGGTCCACTGGCAGCAGCCGCGCGATCAGCGTGGCGACCGCCGAGGCAAGAACATAGCCACCGACCAGCGCGGTCCCGATCCGGGCAATCATCGGCACGACCGCAGGACGCAACCGACGCCGCGGCGACGTTGCCGTTCGCCCTAGGTCCGGCGTGCGCTGCGGGGTGGCCTGCATGGTCATGCCCTACAGAAGTTTGCGAGTGGTTATCAATAGCAAAGTTGTTGGACGATTTCCGGTCAGGTCCGAGAGCAGCAGGTCACGGGGAAATCCGCCGCGGCGATGCGATCCATGGATATAAACGCGCGGTCTATCGCTGAACGGGGCAAGGGTGTGCGCATGCAGGACGCCGCCCGATGAAAGGTCCGCGCATGGAAGCTGCCAACGTCTTCAAGAAGCTTGAGATCGAACTCAAGCCCGATCCTTCGCGAACGGTGATCCGCCCGTTCAGCTTCAGCTATCCCGAGGCATTTGCGGCCAACCGTCCATCGCGCGCGCAAACGGTGGCGCAGCGGGTGATGGCACTCGACCCCGCGCTGCGCAAACGCATGGTCGAACTGCTCGCAAAACCGATGGAGGAGCGGCATCGCAATGCCGATGAGGTCTTCCGCCGCCGCTTTGCCGAGGTTCAAGATGAGCTTGATATCGGCGACATCGACGCCGACGAGGCCCTGCTGCTGGGCGCCTATTTCAGTCAGGAATATGCGTTCGAGTCGGCGGCCCTTTTCAATCCGAGCATCGCGCGGATCGACGAGGAACCCGCATCGGCTACGGGCAGCGTCAAGTTCGTGCTGTCGTTGCGCGGCATCGGCGAAGGACATATCTCCTCGGTCACGTTCCGGACTGGCGAATGGGGCCCCGACGATCGCCTCGTGATCGATCCGGCAAGCCCGCATGGTGTGCCGCCACGAATCGACCGCAACCAGGATGGCTGGGTCCGGCTCTTGTGCGACGACAGCCAGGACGCGTCGGAAACGGTCATCTTTCCCGTGCTGCCCAGTCAGCGCCAGGGCGTTGAGGATCTCCGCCTCGTCAATTTCACCGATCATGACGGCGTTCGCAGCATCATCGGGACCTATACCGCGTTCGACGGACGCAAGGTTCAGCAGGAAATGCTCCGCGGCGTCGACATGCGGACCTTCGAAATGCGCCCCCTCGCCGGCGCCATGACCGGCTACAAGGGCATGGCGCTGTTCCCGCGCCGGATCGATGGCCAGTTCGTGATGCTCGGGCGGCAGGACAGCGAGACGATCTGGCTGCTCCGCTCGGACGATCTTTACACCTGGGAGCGCGGGACGCCGATCATGGCGCCGAAATATCCATGGGAGTTCGTGCAGCTCGGCAATTGCGGATCCCCGATCGAGATCGACGAGGGCTGGCTGGTCTTCACCCACGGCGTCGGCATGGTCCGCGGCTATTGCATCGGCGCGTGCCTGCTCGACAAGGCGGACCCCAGCCGTGTGCTGGCGCGCACGCCCTCCCCGCTCCTGTTCCCGAGCGCGGAGCAGCGTGGCGGCTATGTGCCGAACGTCACCTATAGCTGTGGCGGGCTGTTGCAGGGGCGCCGCATCCTGCTGCCCTATGCGATCGGCGACGAATATACCGCGTTCGCCACCGCACAGGTCGATGATATCCTGTCGGTCATGGCCCCCGCCTGACGTGCAGGCAGGTTCGGGCGCGGCCGCCGAGCGCCGCGCCCGATCTCGTCAGAAGGTGATATTGAAGCGCGCGTAATAATAGCCGCCGTTGATGCCGTAGGGACTGAACGTCAGCGGCCCGTCGAGAACAGTGGCGTCGTTGACCAGCGAGTTGGTCGACCCCGGCACCAGCCCGACGGTCGGCGGCCGCTTGTTGAACAGGTTGTTGGCACCGACCGACAGCTTGAGTGCGGCGGTGAGATCGTAGTTGAGTTCGACATCGCCGATGAACGCCGACCCGACCGTCTGCTTATAATATGCGCCGCCATCCGGGGTCAGATACGCCGTCGTCTTGCCGTAGACGGTCCCGCGCAGCGTCGCGCCGAACTTGTCGAGCGCATAGACGATCGAACCGATCACCTTGGTCTTGGGCGACGCCGTCTCGAGATAACTGATCGCCTCCTGGTCAAAGAGCGGAATGCCGCCGAGCGTCGCCGGCGCCGCATTCAGCCTGAGCGCCTTAGTCTCGTTATAGTTGCCCGACAGCATCCAGTTCACTTTGCCATAGTCGGCAAGATCGGTGACGTAACTTGCCACCAGATCGATGCCGCGCGTCCGCGTGTCCGCGCCGTTGGTGAAAATGTTGATCCCGGTCTGGTTGACGGTCGGGTCGAGGATGTTGCCGTTCGCCCGAATGGCCGCGGTCACGATCGGGAAGTTCGTCGCACCACCGCTGCCGTACAGAGAGCCGGTCCCGAGGATGCGGTCGCGGATCTTGACCTGATAGGCGTCGATCGTGATCGTCAGGCGTGGTGCCGGGCGCAGCACGGTCCCAAGGCTGAAATTGGTCGATTTCTCCGGCTTGAGATTGGCAAACCCCAGGAGCTTGGCCGCGGCGGAATTGGCCGGCAGCTGCACGAACGCGGACGTCGGCGAGACATTGGTCGCGGAATAATAGGACTCCGCGAGCGTCGGCGCCCGGAACCCGGTCGAGACCGTGCCGCGAAGCGCGAACGCACCCGAAAAGTCGTACCGGCTCGTCCCCTTGTAGATGAACTTGCTGCCGAAATCGGAATAATGTTCATAGCGTCCGGCGACATCGACCTTCAGCCCGTCGATTGGCATCATCGCGACATCGACATAGGCCGCCTGGCTGTTGCGGCCGTTCACGCCCGCATCGGATGGCCGGAACCCGGGATAGGATTGCCCGCCCTCCTTGTAGATCGATGCGGCATCGCCCGAGCCGATCTCGTACACGTTCTTTCGATACTCCGCGCCGAATGCGAGGTTCAGCGGGGCCGCCATGCCCACCGCGATCTCGCGGGTGACATCGGCGTTCGCGGTGAACTCGGTCGCCTTGAAGAAGCCGTTATAGAAGCTCGTCGGCGTAAATCCGGTATCCGCGTAGAGCGAGGCGTTGGCGGAATCGACGGTGTAGATCAGGTTCTTGTCCTGCCCGAAACTGGTCGACAGGTCGTAAGTGAAACCGCTCAGCAGTCCGCGAACCCCGCCGGTAAACGCCATGTCGTCCTCGCGGATCTTTTCGCGCGGTGAAAAGCCGTTGACCGGGCTGTCGCCGTCAGGATCGAAATAGGTCGTGACCCCACCGACCGTCCGCGAGACCCGCGTCGGTACGCGCAGATTTTCGTACGCGCTGGCGATCCGCTTCGAATAGGTGCCGAAACTGTAAACCTCCGCCGCGCCGAAGTCGTAGGCGCTGTTAAATTGCAGGTTGGTAAGGCGGGATTGCGCATCGCCGTTGATGCGATTGACGTACGGAAAGCCCGAAATATTGGGGTAGAGTTGCTGTTGCAGGGGACTTAGCGCCGGCGACGTCGTGCCGGTCAGCAATTTGCCATCACCGTCCGTCACCCGCCGGTCGAGCCCGCCGACCTGCGTGAAGTCGTGATAGCGGTGAAATGCGGTCACGTTGAGGAACCCGTCCTCGCCGATCTTGGTCGCGAGATGCAGCGTCCCGGCATAGGTCCGCCCGCCCGTCTGGTAATTCTCGCCCGCGGTCGCATAGCCATCGCCGCCCGTACCGCCGTCCTTGAGGATGATGTTGATCACCCCGGCGATCGCATCCGAGCCATATTGCGCCGCCGCGCCGTCTTCCAGAACCTCGATCCGCTTGATCGACGAGGGGGAGATCAGGTCGAGATCCGCGGTCGCGGCCCCCTGATAGGGCCCGCCGAGCACCGCAAGGTTGGCGGTGCCATGCCGGCGCTTGCCATTGACGAGCACCAGTGTGTGGTTGGGGCTCAGCCCGCGCAACCGCGCGGAAAGCGTCAGGTTCGCGGTGTCGCCGCCAAATGCCTGCGCGGTGAAGGACGGGACCAGCTGCGTCAGGATCTGGTTCAGATTGGGCTGGCCGACATGGCTCATCATGTCGGCATCAAGCACCTTGATCGGCGCCGCGCTTTCGGCGGCAGTAATACCGGTCACACGCGTCCCCGTCACGATGATGTCGTCGGGGATGTCGGCGGACGCATCACTTGTCGGCGGGCTGGCCGATCCTACCGTGGCGGGGTTTGTCGTCTGGGCAAGCTCTTGGGCACTGGCCGAAACATGCCCCCCAGCAGCAACGGCAACGATCAAGGCGTGACGCGAGATATGATGAGCGATCTTCATTAGGCTACCCCCGAATGGTGAGCGCCTTTTCGGATCCTTCCCCCAAGTCCATCGACGATTTACGTCGTTTGCTCACGCAATACTGGCCGTGCCGAAATCAATCCTTTGTCATGGGCCCGGCATGTTGCCGGGATCCGTTGCGCATGCTCGGGTCTCCAAATTTTGAATGCAACCTATTCAGGGTAACGAGATCGTATCTGCGCGCGTTTTCCAACCGAAAATTTGAACTTGTTACATTTCTGCAACGATCCGGCCGTACCGCTCCCAGGTTCGATTCCGCGATTTCGCCGCGTCACTTGCCGCCGGGACGCGTTGAGGCCTCGACCTTCACCCTTTTTCGAGACCCGGAGACGCCCGATGCCCAAGACCCT
This sequence comes from Sphingomonas sp. Ant20, assembly GCF_000783375.1. Classification (NCBI taxonomy): domain Bacteria; kingdom Pseudomonadati; phylum Pseudomonadota; class Alphaproteobacteria; order Sphingomonadales; family Sphingomonadaceae; genus Sphingomonas; species Sphingomonas sp. Ant20. Next base: position 19,640 of record NZ_JRVI01000029.1, on the reverse strand, counting down.
GATCGCCGACCTGTTCGTCGAGACGCTCGAGCTTGCCGGCGTCGAGCGAATCTATGGCGTGGCCGGCGACAGCCTGAACGGCCTCACCGAAGCGCTCAGGCGGAGCGGAACGATCGAATGGGTGCACGTTCGCAACGAGGAAGCGGCGGCCTTCGCGGCCGGCGCCGAAGCGCAACTGACCGGCAAGCTCGCGGTCTGCGCCGGGTCCTGCGGGCCGGGCAACCTGCATCTGATCAACGGGCTGTACGACTGCAACCGGACCCGCGTCCCCGTGCTCGCAATTGCGGCGCAGATACCGAGCGCCGAAATCGGCTCCAACTATTTCCAGGAAACCCGTCCCGAAGCGCTGTTCCGCGAATGCAGCGTCTATTGCGAGACGATCTCCGATGCCGATCAGATGCCGCGCACGCTCGACACAGCGATCCGTGCCGCGGTCGGCCATCGTGGCGTCGCGGTCGTCGCGATGCCGGGCGATGTTGCATTGCGCACGACCACGGGCCTTATCGCCCGATCCCGCACCGCGTTGCTGCCCGAAGCGGCCACGATCATCCCCGATCAGGCCTCGCTCGCCAGCCTTGCCGCGCTGCTGAACGACGCCGGCAAGGTGACGATCCTTGCGGGTCGCGGCTGTCGGGGGGCGCATGCGCAACTCGTCGCGCTTGCCGGCGTGCTCCAGGCACCGGTCGTCCATGCACTCGGCGCCAAGGAATTCGTCGAATATGAAAATCCCTATGATGTCGGCATGACCGGGCTGATCGGCTTCTCGTCCGGCTATGACGCGATGATGGCTTGCGACACGCTGCTGATGCTCGGCACCGATTTTCCCTACCGCCAATTCTATCCGGAAAAGGCGAAGGTGGCGCAGATCGACCTGCGGCCCGAAAATCTCGGCCGCCGTACCGCGATAGACCTCGGCTTGGTCGGCGACGTCGGCGCGACGATCGACCATGTCCTGCCGCTGCTGACACGCGAGCGCGACGGCGCCTTCCTGCGCGACGCACGCGAGGATTACGCCAAGTCGCGCAAAGGCCTGGACGAGCTCGCGACCGGCACCCCGGGCAGCGGCGTGATCCACCCGCAGCATGTCGCGCGCGTCGTCAGCTACCTAGCAAGCGACGACGCCGTCTTTGCATGTGATGTCGGCACCCCGACCGTCTGGGCAGCGCGCTACCTCGAGATGAACTGCCGCCGCCGACTGATCGGGTCGTTCAACCATGGCTCGATGGCAAACGCCCTGCCCCAGGCGATCGGCGCGCAGGCCGCCTATCCCGGCCGTCAGATCGTCAGCCTGTCGGGCGACGGTGGCCTCGCGATGCTGATGGGTGAATTGCTGACCGTTCGGCAGCTCGGCCTGCCCGTGAAGATCATCGTCTTCAACAACGGCACGCTCGGCTTTGTCGAAATGGAGATGAAGGCGGCGGGGATGATCGAGACCGGCGTCGCGCTCGACAATCCCGATTTCGCCGCGATGGCGCGCGCGATCGGACTCCACGGCGTTCGCGTCACCGACCCTGGCGAGGTCGAGGCGGGCGTCCGCGAGGTGCTTGCGCATCCGGGCCCTGCGCTGCTCGATGCCGTCACCGCGCGCACCGAACTGTCGATGCCGCCCAAGATCACGCTCGAACAGATGAAGGGCTTCACGCTCTATATGGCGAAAGCGGTGATGAGTGGTCGTGGGGATTCGATCATCGAACTCGGCAAGACCAATGCCGGACTGTTCAAGACGCTCTTCTGAAACAGGTCCGGGGTGCGGCGGCTGCCGCACCCCGGGACTGCTCGATACTTGCGTTCAGCCGTGCAGCGAGCGGCGGAACGTCTCGGGCAGGAAGACCAGACCGACCAATGCGGTGACCGCACAGGCCAGGATCGGGTACCAGAGCCCGTAATAGATGTCCCCGGTCGCCGCGACCATTGCGAAGGCCGCGGTCGGCAGGAACCCGCCGAACCAGCCATTGCCGATATGATAGGGCAGCGACATCGACGTGTAGCGGATTCGCGTCGGGAACAATTCGACCAGCAGCGCGGCGATCGGGCCATAGACCATCGTCACGTACAGCACGAGCAGGACCAAAATCGCGACGACCATCGGCTTGTTGATCTGCGCCGGGTCCGCCTTTTCGGGATAGCCGACCGCGGTCAGTGCGGTCTTCACCTCGGCCCCGAACGCCTTGATCGCTGCAGTACGATCGGCCCCTGTCACGATCGCCGGATTGACGACCGGAATGGTCGCGCCGCCGATGTGGATCTGTGCGACCGTGCCCGCCGGTGCGACGACGTTGGTGTAGGAAATGCCCGCCTTGGCCAGATACGACTTGGCGATGTCGCACGAGCTGCTGTCGAACTTGTTCTTGCCGACCGGATCGAACTGTACCGAGCATTCGTCGGGGTTGGCGACGACGCTGACCGGCGACGACAGCTGCGCGGCATAGAGCGCGGGGTTGGCCGCCTTCGACAGCGCGTGGAACAACGGCATATAGGTCAGTGCGGCGAGCGCACAGCCGGTCAGGATGATCCATTTCCGCCCGACCTTGTCCGACAGCCAGCCGAAGAAGATGAATGCCGGCGTCGCGATCAGCAGCGCGATCGCAATCAGGATGTTGGTGGTCGGCCCGTCGACACGCAGGTTCTTCTCGAGGAAGAACAGCGCGTAGAACTGGCTGGTGTAGAACACGACGCCCTGCCCCACGACCGCACCGAACAGCGCGATCAGCACGATCTTGAGGTTGCCCCATTTGGCGAACGCCTCGGTCAGCGGTGCCTTGGAAGTCTTGCCCTCTTCCTTCATCTTCTGGAACACCGGGCTCTCCTCGAGCTGCATCCGGATCCAGAGCGACACTGCGAGCAGCGCGATCGAGACGATGAACGGGATGCGCCAGCCCCAAGCCGCGAACGCCTCCTCGCCGACGAGCGTGCGCACGCCGATCACGATCAGCAGGGCGGCGAACAGACCGAGCGACGCCGTGGTCTGGATGAAGCTGGTGAACAGCCCACGCTTCTTGTCGGGCGCATGCTCGGCGACATAGGTCGCAGCACCGCCATATTCGCCGCCGAGCGCGAGGCCCTGCAGCAGCCGCAGCACGACCAGCGCGATCGGCGCGGCGACGCCGACCGAGGCATAGCTCGGGAGCAGGCCGACGAGGAACGTCGACAGGCCCATGATCGCCATCGTGACGAGGAAGGTGTTCTTGCGCCCGACGACATCGCCGATCCGCCCAAATACCAGCGCACCGAACGGCCGCACCGCGAACCCCGCTGCGAACGCCGCGAGCGCGAAGATGAACCCGGTCGTCTCGTTGACGCCCGAGAAGAACTGCGCGGTGATGATCGTCGCGAGCAGCCCGTAGAGATAGAAGTCATACCATTCGAACACCGCGCCGAGCGACGATGCGATAATGATCAGTGGCTGGCTCTGCTTCACGTGACCAAGGGGAGATGCGTCCCCTGTTGTCGTTGCCATGGCGGTATCCTCTCAAGTGGAGCGGTGGTATTTTTAAGCGTCGGGCGATCAGAACCCGTATTTGAAGGCGAATTCCATGCGGTCGAGCGCACCGGTATCACCCGAAACCAGTTCGCGGACGGCGTGGCGATATTCGACGCCGATGTCGAAGCCCTTGCCCGGCGACCAGAACAGGTTGCAGCGCCGCCATAGGACTTGGCATTGGCCAGCCCCGTGACGATCACGCCGCCGGATAATCGGCCGATTGGTAGCTGCCCATCAGCGTCGAGTGGATCGCATCGGTCCAGCCGATACGCAGTGCCGCGAAGCCCGCGAAATTGTCGATCCGCTCGAGCTGCGTCGCGGTGCCGCCGTAGATCGCGTCGGGGACATATCCCAATCCCAGATACCGGCCGATGCCCTGGCCGTAGGTCGCCATGAAACGCAGGTCGTGACGCTTGCCGATTGGGATTTTCCCGGACCCGGAAACGCCCCAGCCAAAGGCGGTATCGCCGCGGCCCAGCGTATCGGTGCGCAATTCGCGCGCGATGCCGGCCAGTGCGAAATCGCCCAGTGTCGACTTCCAGTTCAGCCGTGCCACCACGTCCGGCAGGCGGTCGTCATCCGTGTCGACCAGCGCCGCATTGGCGGGCAGCGCCGTTTCCGTTTCGGGATTCTCAACCGCGACCTGCAACGTCAGCCCGGTTCGCAAGGGGATGGAGTAGCGGATCAGCGCCTGGCGGTTGAACACCGTGCCATCCAGCGGGCCGACGAAATCGGTCGTCTCGGGCAGCACCGCGATGTTCTGGAAGGTGGACCATTCCTGCCCGACCAGCAGATTGCCATATTCGATGAAGCCACGGCGGAAAGTGGGCGTGTAGGGGTTGGTCGCGCGCTGGGCACCGACCGGCGCCGTCGCGAGCGCAAAATCAAACTCCACCAGCGTCTTTATGTCGGTACCGTTCATCGGGGTTGCCGTGCTGAACTGCAGGCGGGTCTGGCGCGCGGAGAGCAACAGGTCCTGGCTGGAGAACCCGCCGCCGACCGGAATCTGCTGCGGCAGGAAGAACTCCTTGCCCAGCCCCCCGACCGCGACCTCGCCACCGCTGTAGCGGCTGGCAATGGCGTTGAGGCGAACGAAGCCGCCCAGCTTGACCGTCGTGTTCCCCATGCGAAAACCATCGGTCGGTGCCGAATTTGTTGCGACAGGCTTGGCCTGGGCCACATTGGTCGCGCCGGGCGATCCGCCGGGCGATGCGGCCGGCGCCGTCACCTGTGACGCAGCGACGGCGGTCTGTGGGGGCACAGTCGGGGCCGCGGCGGCGGTTGCACGCGCTGCGGTCAACTCACCGCGAAGGTCCTGGACCGCTGCTTCGAGCGCCTTGAGCCGTGCTTCGAGTTCCGCCTCTCGCGCGGTCTGGCCGAAGGCGGCGCCCGGCGTCAGCCCGGCAAGGGCCGTGCCCAGCAGCAACGTCGTGAATACCGATCGTCTCATCCCGACCTCCTGGTTGCTCCACCGGTCTGACGCGTAGATGCAAGCAACACGACGATGGCGGATCGCCCGGGCGGGATCATCCCTGACTTTGGTTGGGGGTGCCGCGTACCGCGCGACCGTCTAGAACGGCGGCAAAAGGAGAGTGTGATGACCGAGGCCAGCTATCCCGTTCCCGCAGCATGGGCCAAGGACGCACGGATAGATGCCGCCGCCTATGACCGGATGTATGCCGAGGCCGCGACTGATCCCGATGCCTTCTGGGCGAAAGAGGCGCAGCGGCTCGACTGGATCGTTCCCCCGACCAAGATCAAGGACACATCGTTCGACGAGGCCGATTTCCGCATCCGCTGGTTCGAGGACGGCCAGCTCAACGTCGCCGCCAATTGCGTCGATCGCCACGCCGATACACGCCCAGACGCGACCGCGATCCTCTGGGAAGGCGACGACCCCGCCGACTCGCGCACGATCAGCTACGCCGAGCTGCGCGACGAAGTCTCGCGGCTCGCCAATGCGCTGAAGGCACGCGGCGTTGCGAAGGGCGACCGCGTCACGATCTATCTGCCGATGATCCCCGAAGCCGCGTTCGCGATGCTCGCCTGCGCACGGATCGGCGCGATCCATTCGGTTGTGTTCGGCGGCTTCTCGCCCGACAGCCTGTGCAACCGGATTCACGATTGCGACAGTCGCGTCGTCATTACTGCGGACGAAGGGCTGCGCGGCGGCAAGACGATTCCGCTGAAGGCCAATGTCGATGCCGCGCTCGATCAGGGCGATCTCGGCGTCGAGACGGTCATCGTTGTCCGCCGCACCGGCGGCGACATCGCAATGACCGACGGCCGCGATTGCTGGTATCACGAGTGCGTCGCGGACCAGTCGACCGACTGCGCGCCCGAGCCAATGAACGCCGAGGATCCGCTGTTCATCCTCTACACCAGCGGATCGACCGGCCAGCCCAAGGGCGTGCTCCACACCACCGGCGGCTATCTCATCTGGGCGTCGATGACGCATGAATATGTGTTCGACTACCGAGAAGGCGAAGTCTTCTGGTGCGCCGCCGATGTCGGCTGGGTCACGGGGCACACCTATTCGCTGTACGGCGCGCTCGCCAACGGCGCGACGACGGTGATGTTCGAGGGCGTCCCCAATTACCCCGACCACAGCCGCTTCTGGCAAATCGTCGACAAATATCAGGTCAGCACGCTCTACACCGCGCCGACCGCGCTGCGCGCGCTGATGCGCGAAGGGGACGACTGGGTCACGCGGACCAGCCGCAAGTCGCTCCGGCTGCTCGGGTCGGTCGGCGAGCCGATCAACCCCGAGGCCTGGAACTGGTATCACAATGTCGTCGGTGAAGGCCGCTGCCCGATCGTCGACACCTGGTGGCAGACCGAGACCGGCGGACACATGATCAGCCCGCTCCCCGGCGCGACCGCGCTCAAGCCCGGCAGCGCGACCAAGCCATTGTTCGGCGTGGTGCCCGAGCTGGTCGATGCCGACGGCAAGGTGCTGGACGGCGCGGTCGAGGGCAATCTCGTGATCGCCGACAGCTGGCCCGGGCAGATGCGGACCGTGTGGAACGATCATGCGCGCTTCTTCCAGACCTATTTCTCGACCTATCCGGGCAAGTATTTCACCGGTGACGGCTGCCGCCGCGACGCGGACGGCTATTACTGGATCACCGGCCGCGTCGACGACGTCATCAACGTCAGCGGCCACCGCATGGGCACTGCCGAGGTCGAGAGCGCGCTGGTCGCGCATTCGAAGGTTGCCGAAGCCGCGGTCGTCGGCATGCCGCACGACGTGAAGGGCCAGGGCATCTATGCCTATGTCATGCTCAACGCGAATGCCGAACCCAGCGAGGAGCTGCGCAAGGAACTCGTGCAATGGGTCCGCCGCGAGATCGGTCCGATCGCGACGCCCGATGTCCTGCAGTTCGCCCGCGGCCTGCCCAAGACGCGCTCGGGCAAGATCATGCGCCGGATCCTGCGCAAGATCGCCGAGAACCAGCTCGACGGTCTGGGCGATACCTCGACGCTCGCCGATCCGACGGTCGTCGACGCGCTGATCACGGGTCGCGAAAAGGCCACCGCCGCCTTCGCATGACCGCGAGCACGATCCTGATCGCCGACGACCACCCGCTGTTTCGCCAGGCGTTGAAGCTGGCGGTCGGTCGCGCGGCCCCCGATGCGACGATCCTCGAGGCGGGGCAGCTCGGCGAGGCGATCGAGGCGGCGCGCGGCGCCGCCCGCCTCGATCTCATCCTGCTCGATCTGCGGATGCCGGGGTCGGAGGGCTTTGCGGGTGTCGCGCTGCTGCATGCTGAGCGTCCCGACACGCCGATCGTCGTCATCTCGTCCGCCGACGAGGCGGAGGCCGCGCCGCGCGCGCGCGCCTATGGCGCGGTCGGCTTCGTGTCGAAGACCGCCGATCTCGCCACGCTCGAAAATGCGGTCGCCCGCGCGCTGGCGGGCGACCGCGACGCCCCCGTCGCCGCCCTACCGGCCGACGACATCTCCAATCGCGTCGCCAGCCTTACCCCGACCGAATTGAAAGTGCTGCTCGGCGTCCTTGCGGGGCGCCTTAACAAGCAGATCGCGTTCGATCTCGGCGTGTCGGAGGCGACCGTAAAGGGCCACATGACCGCGATCCTGCGCAAGCTCGGCGTCCAGAACCGCACCCAGGCGGTGCTTGCCGCGCGCGCGCTCGACATTCGCTTCGCCGACTAGCCGACCGCCTCCCACTCGCAAGACTAGCCGCACGGCAATCGACGTCTTGCGACACCCTCCTGCGCGGTCTAGGCGACCATCAATGGCTTCGACGCCTACCTGTCCGCGTCGAACCGATCGCGCCAGCCGCTTTGGCGGCGCGCGCGTCATTCCTGCTGGCGATCGCCGCGCATGTCGTCGTCATTCTCCTGCTGCTGCGGCTCGCGCCAACGCCGACCAAGCCCGAGCCGACGCCCCCGCCCAGCAGCTTCCGCCTGCTACCCGACCGCGAGACGAAACCCGAGACCCCGCAACGCCCGGTGATCGAAAAGGCGAAGAAGGTCGCCGGCGGCGCCTCGCCCAGATCGCCCCGCCCGCCATCGACCGCGCCGGCATCCGACCCGCGCCCCGTCACGCCTGCCCCGGCCTTCCCCAAGATGCTGGCGGGCGGCATGGAGTTGTTCGATTCGGCGGACATATCGAAAATCCCGTCGCACCCGGGCGATCGCCAGGCTGGCGGATCCGACACCGATGGCGCGGGCGCCGGCAAGGACAGCGGCTCTGCCTACGGCCCAGGCGAAGGTCCAAGTGGCGAGCGGCTCTACAATGCCGAATGGTATACCGAACCGAGCCATGCCGAACTTGCGGGCTATGTTCCCAATGGCGCCCCCCCGGGCAGCTGGGCGCTCATCGCCTGTCGGACCGCGGAGAATTACAGGGTCGAGAATTGCCGGTCGCTCGGCGAATCCCCGGTCGGCTCGGGGCTGGCCCGCGCAATGCGCCAGGCCGCATGGCAGTTCCGCGTGCTGCCGCCCCGGGTCGGCGGCAAGAAGATGATCGGCGCCTGGGTCCGCATCAAGATCGACTTCACCAGCGCCCCGACCAAATAGGCGCGCTGGGTCAGCACCTCAAACCGCAGCCGCGGCCGCTGATGCCTGTTCGAGGAATGCCCATAGCTCGCCTGGCACCACCGGCTTGGTCAGGACGGTGATCCCGGCACAGCGCGGATCGTCCGCCGCGCTGCGGTCCGCGGTCACCAGCGCGATCGCGGGCGCCGGCGCCATCGCCGACAGGCGTTCGGCAACGTCCAGTCCGTCCTGCGCCACCTCGAGATGGAAATCGATCAGCGCGACGTCGGGCTCCTCGTCCGCCGCCAGTGTCATCGCCTCCTCGATCGTCGCCGCCAGCAGCGGGACGCAGCGCCGCGACCGGAGCGCCGCGTCGAGCGCCGCGAGAATGGCGGCATCATTGTCGAGGCACAGCACGCGCAGCCCCGGCGGCAGGTCGCGCAGGACCGGGGCCGTCCTGGCACGGTCGGGCAGCGTCGCATGCGCCGCCAGCGGAACGCGAACGGCGAAGGTCGATCCCGCACCCGGCTGCGACCGCAATTCGATCCGCAGGTCGAGCAGTTGCGCGATCCGCTGCACGATCGCCAGCCCCAGGCCGACACCGCCGCCCGCGCTGCCCTTGCTCTCCACCCGCTCGAACTCGGCAAAGATCCGTTCACGGTCACCCGCCGCGATGCCCGGCCCGCTATCCCGCACCTCGACCAGGACGTCACCGCCGCGCCGCCGCGCGCCGATCCAGATCCGCCCCGACGGCGTGTAGCGTACCGCGTTTGATAGGAAGTTCTGCAGGATCGAGCGCAGCAGCGACCGGTCGGTGGCAACGATGTGCGCCCCCGGGTGCGAGGCGAGGTTCAACGCGCGTTCGCCGGCAAGCGGCCGGAACTCGGCGGCCAGTTCCTCGATCAGGTCCCCGAGCACGAACTGCTCGATCTTCGGCACGACCCCGCCCGCATCGAGCCGCGACACGTCGAGCAAGGCCCGCAGCAGCGTATCCGCCGACCCGATCGCGCCATCGATCGCGCGGACCAGGTCGGCCTGGTGCGGCGCCTTGCCCTCGTCGAGCGCCGCGCAGAAGAGCCGGGCGGCATGAAGCGGCTGAAGCAGGTCATGGCTTGCCGCCGCGAGGAACCGGGTCTTGTCGCGCGTCGCGGTCTCGGCATGCCGCCGCGCCTCGTCGAGCATCGTATTCGACTGCGCCAGATCATGCGTCCGCGCCTCGACCCGGGCCTCCAATTCCGCCTGCGCGGTCTTCTCCGCGGTGATGTCGGTGAAGCTCTGGACATAGCCGCCGCCCGGCATTGCCTGACCCACTGTCTTGATCCACCGCCCCGACGGTCGAAGCCGCTCGAAACTGTGCGGAAGGCCGCGTTCGAGATGTGCGAGCCTGCGCGACACATGCGCTTCGACGCCACCCGGCCCGCATTCGCCGCGCTCGGCATTGTAGCGGATCAGATCGGCGATCGGCCGTCCGGCGATCACATAGTCCTCGGGATAGTCGAACATCTCGACATAGCGCGGATTCCACGCGACCAGCCTCAGATTGGCGTCGATCACGCTGCGCCCGGGTCGATCGTCTCCAGCGTTGCCGACAGCAGCGACCGCGAGAAGCGCAGGCTGCGCCCCCGCTGGTCGAGCAGCCGGACGACGTCGCCTACGTCCATCGCCGAACCCGCCAGGCTCGACGTCACGATCAGCCGCGCCGAGGGTGCGCCGATCACGCCCGCGATCAGCCGCTCCGCCTGACGGGCCGCGCGTCCGTCGATCGGCGCGCCCGGATCGCGTGACAGCGGGTCCAGCCCCTCTGCGGCTTCGGCATCGCCGACGAAGCGCGCGACCAGGATCTTCAGCTCGCCAAAGGTCGTAACGTGATCCAGCACGCTGTGCCGTCCCCCGAACACCCGCCGCCGCGCCGCGTACAGGTGCAGCCCCGCCATCAGCGCGATATTCACGCCCAGGCTCCAGATCGTGCCGTTGACCAGTGGGGACCCGAGCGCGACCCGCATCAGCGCATCGGGGTCGAGCAGTCCGCCGCTCGCTTTCGCAAGACTGGCGCCGAAACCACCCAATACCGAGGGCATCAACAGGCAATAGGCCCAGACGACGACGCCGCCGATTAACCCGCCGCGTGCCGCCCGGGTATCGGCAAAGCCCCAGCCGACGGTTGCGATCAGCGCGGGCGCGAACTGCGCAACGCCGGCAAACGCGATCAGCCCGATCGATGCGAGCGACAGCTCGTCGCCGATGCTCGTGCCGTACCACAAAGCCGCGGCGACGATCGCGGCGATGATCACGCGCCGGACACGCAGCAGCCGCCGCCCCAGATCGCCCTCCCCGCCATCGGTCTGCCGCCGCAGCAGTAATGGGGCCAGCAGGTCGTTGGTCGCCATCGTCGACAGCGCGATCGTCTCGGCGACGACCATCGCGGTCGCGGCGGAAAACCCGCCGATGAACGCGAGCAGCGCCATCGGATCGTTGTCGCGCGCCAGCGGGACCGCCAGCACATAGAGGTCGGGTCGCGTATCGGCGGGCAGCACCGCCAACCCCGCGAGCACGAGCGGCAGGACCATCACCGAGATCACCGCGAGATAGGCGATGAACGGCCAGCGCGCGCGCCGCACCGCCGCCGGGCCGCTCGCTTCTAGTATCCCGACATAGAATTGACGCGGCAGACACAGAATCGCGCAGGCGGATAGCAGCGTGCGGACGAAGAAGTCGGGGGTCAGCGCGCCGGGCGCGAAACCCTCGACGAACCCGGTCAGCGGCAGCGTGATCCGCGCGGCCGGCATCGTCGCGAGCAGCGTCAGCGCAAATCCGCCGAGCGCCACGAAGCAGAGCAGCTTGATCAGCGACTCCGCCGCGATCGCCGCGACCACGCCGGTATTGCCACCCGCCACTTCATAGCGTCGCGCGCCGAAGCTGATCGCGAACGTCGCCAGCAGCAGCGCGACGAGCGGCCCGACCAGCACCGATCCGCCGATCCCGACCAGCGCGCCGAAGCTGAGCGTCACCGATCGCAGCTGCAGCGCGATATAGGGGATCGACGCGACCAGCGCGGTTCCCGCGACGATCGCCGCGGTACTCCGGCTGCGACCATAACGCGCCGAGATGAAGTCGGCGATCGAGCTCGACCCTTCGTCGCGCGCCAGCCGGACGAGCTTCGTCAGGAATCCCGGCGCGAGCAGGAACACCAGCGCCGGGCCGAGATAGATCGACAGATAATCCCAGCCGCGCGTCGCCGCGGTGCCGACGCCGCCGAAGAACGTCCAGCTGCTGCAATAGACGGCCAGCGACAAGGGATAGGCGATCCGCGCCATGCGCGGCGAAAGCCCGCGCCGATCGACGACCCAGGCGATCCCGAACAACGCGGTGCCATAGGCAAGCATCGCGACGATGACGACGGCGCTGTTGATCGGCTAGCTCCCTTGTTCCCGGATGCCGATACCGTGCAGTCCGGGCCGTTCCAGGGCAAGGCCTGCACGGTCTGCGCTTCGGTACCACAGCTCATGGCGAAACCACGCGGCCCGCGTTACAGGGCCCCATGCTCCGCATCACCGAACTCAAGCTGCCGCTCAACCATGCCGACGAAGCGATCCCCGCCGCGGTCTGCAAGCGGCTGCGCATCACCCCCCCGCGAATTGATCCGCTATACCGTCGCGCGGCGCGCGCATGACGCGCGCGACAAGATGGACATCCAGCTCGTCTATTCGATCGACGTCACCGCGAAGAACGAGGCGACGATCCTCGCGCGGTTCCGCAAGGACCGTCACGTCAACACGACGCCCGATACCGGCTACCGCCACGTCGCCAAGGCACCCGAGACGCCGGGCGCGCGTCGCCCGGTCGTCGTGGGAACAGGGCCGTGCGGCCTGTTCGCCGGCCTCATCCTCGCGCAGATGGGGTTCCGCCCGATCATCCTCGACCGCGGCAAGCTGGTCCGCGAACGCACCAAGGACACCTGGGGTCTGTGGCGCCGCAGCGTCCTCAACCCCGAGTCCAACGTCCAGTTCGGCGAGGGCGGCGCGGGCACCTTCTCCGACGGCAAGCTGTGGAGCCAGATCAAGGATCCCCGCCATCTCGGCCGCAAGGTCATCACCGAGTTCGTCAAGGCCGGCGCTCCCCCCGAGATCCTGACCGAGGCGCATCCGCATATCGGCACGTTCCGGCTGGTGACGATGGTCGAGGCGATGCGCGCGACGATCGAGTCGCTCGGCGGTGAATATCGCTTCGAGCACCGCGTCGACGATCTCGACATCGCGGTCGATGCGGACGGCACGCGCCGCATCCGCGGGCTCCATCTGCATACCGGCGACTATCTCGAGGCGGATCATGTCGTGCTCGCGGTCGGGCACAGCGCGCGCGACACCTTTCACATGCTCCATGACCGCGGCGTCTTCCTTGAGGCGAAGCCCTTCTCGATCGGCGTCCGCATCGAACATCCGCAATCCTGGATCGACGAGGCGCGGTTCGGCCCCTGTGCCGGCCACCCCGATCTCGGCGCCGCCGCGTACAGCCTGTCGCATCACTGCACGAACGGGCGCACCGTCTACAGCTTCTGCATGTGCCCGGGCGGTACCGTCGTCGCGGCGACGTCCGAGGAAGGCCGCGTCGCCACCAACGGCATGAGCCAATATTCGCGAAACGAGCGCAACGCCAATTCGGGACTCGTCGTCGGCATCGATCCTGCGCGTGACTATCCCGGCAATCCACTGGCGGGCATCGAGTTGCAGCGCCATTGGGAGTCGCGCGCCTATGTCGCGGGTGGTTCGGACTATAAGGCCCCCGCGCAGCGCCTCGGCGATTTCCTCGCCGGCCGCCCGTCGAGCGCGCTCGGCTCGGTCATCCCGTCCTACCGCCCCGGCGTCCACCTCACCGATCTCGCCGAATGCCTCCCTGAGTTCGCGGTCACCGCGATGCGCGAGGCGCTGCCGGTATTTGGTCGCGACATTCCCGGCTATGATCACCCCGACGCGGTCCTCACCGGGGTCGAGACGCGTACCTCGTCCCCCGTCCGGATCACGCGCGGCGACGATTTTCAGAGCCTGAACACGATCGGCCTGTTTCCCGCCGGCGAAGGCGCGGGCTATGCGGGCGGGATCCTGTCGGCCGGCGTCGACGGCATCAAGGTCGCCGAGGCGGTCGGACTTAGCCTCGTCGGCGCCACGCCGGGGGCTTAACCACTATCTAACATCCGGGTGGTACGCGCAGGCTTCCTGTCACGACGCGCGACCTACCCCATGCTCAAGAGAACAGTGCTCGGTTTCGCCGCGATCGCCGCCAGTACCTCGTGCGTTCCCCCGTCGACGCGCGTGGCTGGACCGCTTGCGGACGTCCCTGTCCGTGACGCAGCAGAAGCGCGCAACCTGCTCGCCGGGCTCGCGCTCGAGGCGCCCGCCGAACCGCTCGACCGCGCTTTTGCCGGCTCTGCAGCCTCCACCGACGACACCCCGCGCACCCTCGCCGCCGCGCCCGCTTTTCCCGGCGCCGCGCAAAGTGACGACGACCGCCAGCGCGCGATCGCCTGCCTGACCGCCGCGGTCTATTACGAGGCGCGATCCGAACCGACCGATGGCCAGCGCGCGGTCGCACAGGTCGTGCTCAACCGCGTGCGCGACCGTGCCTTTCCGCACAGCGTCTGCGGGGTCGTCTATCAGGGGTCGACACGGCGCACCGGCTGCCAGTTCAGCTTCACCTGCGACGGTTCGATGAACCACCCCCGCGACGGTGCCGCCTGGGCAAGGGCCGCATCGGTCGCGCGCGCCGCGTTCGACGGCAGCGTCTTCGCCCCGGTCGGCGCCTCGACCTCCTACCACGCCGCTTCGATCCTGCCCTGGTGGGCGCCAAGCCTCAGCCGGGTCGGCGCGGTCGGCGCCCATATCTTCTATCGCTGGCGCGGCGCGATGGAGCGCGCGCTGAGCTTCCGCCAGACCTATGCGGGCGTCGAACCGACGCGCGTTGCTGCGCCCGATACGATCCTCGCCGCGTCCCCGTCCGCCTCCACCGAACCCGGTACGGCGGGATCCGGCGTCACCGTCCATCGCGGCCGGACCATGCCGGGGGTGGAGACTGCGCTGTCGACACCATCTGAGTCCTCCGCCGCAACACCACGCGTGCATCTGGCGTCGGGTGTCCGCATTCATATCGGTTCGGCACATGCCGGCCCGGTGCTTGGCGGCGGCGCCCCGCTGCCGGTCGTTTCGATTTCAGAGGAAAGCGATCCGACCTGATAGCCCTTTGGGGGGTGCCACGACGCGACGGGCGCGGTAACGCCCGTGCCATGCTGCTCCACCTGCCCTGCCCCGTTACCCGCTTCGCACCGCGATGCTGACCGCCAGCGAATTGCGCGATCGGCTCGTGACCGTTCTGACCCGCGACCATCTCGGCGACCGGCGTCGCTGGCGCATGGCGGTCGGCGAGGTCCGGGTCTATTCGACCGACACGCACGCGCATTGCAACTGGTCGGTCACGCCCTCGGGCAGTGCCGAGGACATCGACCGGATCGAGACACTCGTCGACCGGTTTCGCGAGGAATTCCCGATCATCCGCTGATTGGCGCGCCGCGCGATCGACAAGCTCGGCTATCCCGGCACGGACAGCGTCTTCGTTGCACCGCACCGTGCAGAAGCTGTATTTCGTCCGGTTCATACGGGACAGCGGCCATGCAGACATTACGGCGATCGTTCGGATTACAGGTTCTGATCGGGATGATCGCCGGGCTCGCGCTCGGCTTCGTCGCGCGCGGGACCGGCGCGGGATCGGGCCTTGCTGAGACGCTGCGCATCGTCGGCGAGATCTTCGTGCAGTTGCTCAAGACGCTTGTCGTCCCGCTCGTCTTCACGGCGATCATCGCGTCGATCGCCGCGCTGCGCGATCTCGACAATGCACGCCGGTTGGTCATCAGCACGCTCGCCTGGTTCGCGATCACCGCGCTGATCGCGGTGTCGATCGGCATCGTCCTCGCGCTGGTGATCCAGCCCGGCGTGACCGCGGGGGTCAGTGCCGCCAGCGCGGTCGCGCCGACGACCGCCGGGTCGTGGCTCGACTTCCTGCGCGGGCTCGTCCCTGCCAATATCCTCGGGCTCGAGGCGTCGACCAAGCTGACCGACGAGACCGCGCGGACTGCGCTGTCGTTCAACGTCCTGCAGATCATCGTCATCGCGATCACGATCGGGATCGCCGCGGTCCGGATCGGCGATGCGGGCGCGCCGTTCCTGGCCTTCAACGCATCGGCGCTCGCGCTTTTCCGCCGCATCCTGCGCTGGGTGATACGGTTGACGCCGATCGGTACGGGTGCACTGCTCGGCAACGCGATCGTCCGCTATGGCTGGCAATCGCTGTCGGCGCTCGGCGCGTTCAGCATCGCGGTCTATGCCGGGCTCGCGATCGTACTGTTCGTGGTCTACCCACTGCTCCTGCTCGCCAACGGGCTCAGCCCGCGGCGGTTCTTCGCCGCCGCCTGGCCCGCAATCCAGCTCGGCTTCGTGTCGCGCTCGTCGATCGCCGCGCTGCCGGTGACCGAGGATGTCGTCGAACGCGGCCTCGGCGTCCCCCGCACCTATGCCGCCTTCGCCGTGCCGCTCGCTGCCACGACCAAGATGGACGGGTGCGCCGCGATCTATCCTGCGGTCTCGGCGATCTTCGTCGCCCAATATTACGGCATTCCGCTGCATGCCGCCGACTATGTGCTGATCGTGCTCGTGTCGGTGCTAGGGTCCTCCGCCACCGCAGGGTTGACCGGCGCGGTCGTCATGCTGACGCTCACGCTGTCGACGCTCGGCCTCCCGCTCGAGGGCGCAGGCCTGCTGCTCGCGATCGACCCGATCCTCGACATGGGCCGTACTGCGGTCAACGTCGCCGGGCAGGCGCTCGTCCCGACGATCGTCGCCAAGCGGCAGGGCCTGCTCGACCCGGCACTGCACGGCGCCGGCACGGCACAGGCCGCCACGGCATAACCGCGTGCTGTCACAAACGTGACAAGAAGACTCAGGCACGCGCAGGAGTTTGACAGCGCGACGCTGTAGCTACTCCCTCGACCCGGGCAGTTCGTTGTCATTTTGTGTACCGATCCGTCATCAAACGCGGAACGAGGATGCAGCATGACCTTCCAGACCGACCTTACCCAGATCGACCAGCTGATCGCCGCGCGGAACGGCACCTGGGACGGAATTTCCGCCGAATCGGTCGCCCGGATGCGCGCGCAGAACCGCTTCCGCTCGGGTCTCGACATCGCCCGCTACACCGCGGGGATCATGCGCCGCGACATGGCCGCCTATGACACCGACCCGGCGAACTACACCCAGTCGCTCGGCTGTTGGCACGGCTTCATCGCGCAGCAGAAGATGATCAGCATCAAGAAGCATTTCGGCACCACCGACCGCCGCTATCTCTACCTCTCGGGCTGGATGGTCGCCGCGCTCCGCAGCGAATTCGGGCCCCTTCCCGACCAGTCGATGCACGAGAAGACGAGCGTCCCCGCGCTGATCGAGGAACTCTACACCTTCCTGCGCCAGGCGGATGCGCGCGAACTCGGCATGCTGTTCCGCGACGTCGATACGGCGCGCGCGGCGGGCAACGCGATCGAGGAGAAGCGCCTGCTCAACGCGATCGAGAACCACCAGACGCACGTCGTCCCCGTCATCGCCGATATCGACGCAGGCTTCGGCAATGCCGAGGCGACATACCTGCTCGCGCGCAAGATGATCGAAGCGGGCGCCTGCGCGCTTCAGATCGAGAACCAGGTCAGCGACGAGAAGCAGTGCGGGCATCAGGACGGCAAGGTCACCGTCCCGCACGAGGACTTTCTCGCCAAGGTCCGCGCCTGCCGTTACGCATTCCTCGAGCTCGGCGTCGAGGACGGCATCATCGTCACGCGCACCGACTCGCTCGGGGCTGGCCTGACCAAGCAGATCGCAGTCAGCAAGACGCCCGGCGATCTCGGCGACCAGTATAACTCCTATCTCGATTGCGAGGAGATCGACCCCGCGACCGCGCAGAATGGCGACGTCATCCTCAACCGCGACGGCAAGCTGCTCCGCCCGAAGCGCCTGCCCTCCAACCTGTTCCAGTTCCGTGCCGGCAGCGGCGAGGATCGCTGTGTGATGGACTGCATAGCAAGCTTGCAGAACGGCGCCGACCTGCTCTGGATCGAGACCGAGAAGCCGCACATCGAACAGATTGCCGGGATGGTCGACCGCATCCGCGAGGTCGTTCCCAACGCGAAGCTCGTCTACAACAACTCGCCCAGCTTCAACTGGACGCTGAACTTCCGCCAGCAGGTGTTCGATGCATGGAGCGAAGCCGGCCGCGACGTGTCGGCCTATGACCGGACGCGCCTGATGAGTGTCGACTATGACGGCACGCCGCTCGGCGACGAGGCGGACGAGCGCATCCGCACCTTCCAGGCGGATTCGGCGAAGCGCGCGGGGATCTTCCACCACCTGATCACGCTGCCGACCTATCACACCGCGGCGCTCTCGACCGACAATCTCGCCAAGGAGTATTTCGGCGATGCAGGGATGCTCGGCTATGTGAAGGGCGTCCAGCGCAAGGAAATCCGCGAGGGCATCGCCTGTGTGAAGCACCAGAACATGTCGGGCTCCGATCTCGGCGACGATCACAAGGAGTATTTCGCGGGCGAGGCGGCGCTGAAGGCCGGCGGCGTCCACAACACGATGAACCAGTTCGCGGCCTGACGCCCAAGCCGGAGCACAAGCTCCGGCGCGGACCCGCGTCAGGCCCGGCCGGCGGGGCCAAAAGCCCCGTCCGACGCCGCGGCTTTGCCGCGGCGCTGGCCTGTTCCAACGCCCAGTAAAGACGCGCATGCCTACCCAAAGACACCTCCCCGGCGAAGGCCGGGGCCCAGTTGGGGGACGGTTATGGCAGGCGTCGCCTTTCGTTACTCCCACCTCTCCAACTGGACCCCGGCCTCCGCCGGGGAGGCGCTATTAAGGGCGCCGCGGGAGCACGCGGTATCGGCCAACCCAAAGCTCACCCCTTCGCAGCCACGCTCCCACTAAAACCAGCCCCCAAGACAACCCATGGCAACACCGCCGCGCTGTCCCCCCGGCCGCGCACCGTGGCATGAGCCCCCCATGCAAGACCGCGCCCTGCTCCGCGTCACCGCGCTCGAAAAGTCGGTCCCCGGCGGCCGTCAGCTCTTCCGCGGACTCGACCTCACCGCGCGTGCCGGCCAGCTGATCGCGATCGTCGGCGAAAGCGGCGTCGGCAAATCGACGCTGCTCAACATCCTTGCCGGGCTCGACGCGCCCGATGCGGGGCATGTCGCGATCGAGGACACGATCCTCGACACGCTCGACGAGGCCGCGCTGACGCGGCTGCGCGCGACGCGGATCGGGTTCGTGTTCCAGGCCTTCCACGTCCTGCCCTATCTGACCCTGCGCCAGAACGTCGCGCTCCCGCTCGCGCTCGTGTCGACCGACCGCCGCGCGATCGCCGACCAGGCACAGGCGATGCTCGCGCGGGTCGGGCTCGGCACCCGCGGCGACGGCTATGCCCGCGACCTGTCGGGCGGCGAGCTGCAGCGCGTCGCGATCGCGCGCGCGCTCGTCCATCGTCCCGCGCTGATCCTCGCGGACGAGCCGACGGGCAATCTCGACCCCGACACCGCCGCGAAGATACTGACGCTGTTTTCCGACGCGGTTCGCGAACAGGGCGTCGCCGCGATCATCGTCACCCACTCGGCGGCCGCCGCCGCGATCGCCGACGACGTCTGACGCTGACCGCAAGCGGGCTGGAACACGCGCGATGAGCATCCTGTCGGCGCGGCTCGCGCTGGGCTGGATGATCGGTGGCGAGTGGCGCGCCCATCCCGCGCGGCTTGCCCTCACCGCGATCGCGATCGCCATCGGTGTCGCGCTCGGCTTCGCGGTCCACCTCGTCAACGGATCGGCGCTGTCGTCGTTCGAAGGCGCATTGCGCACCGTCAAGGGTAGCGCGGATCTTCAGGTCAACGCGACCAGCCCGCTCGGCTTCGACGAGGCGCTTTATCCCAGAGTCGCGACCGCGGCCGGCGTCGCGGACGCAAGCCCGGTCGTCATCCTGCGCGCGACGATCGGGAGGCGGCCCGTCACCCTGCTCGGTCTCGACGTGATCCGCGCGGCACAGGTCACGCCGTCGCTGGTCGGCGTCGCCCCCGCGCA